>NZ_JAAEQH010000269.1 GCF_024231755.1 Neptuniibacter sp. | reverse complement strand
GGGAGAGCCTTAGCCAAGGGAGTTGAAAACCCGACTAAAGCGCACCGCTAACAAAACAAGCATGGCGAACAGATAGCGCTGTACCGCTCTACTTATGGCCTTGCTTCTTTAAAGGCTCTCATTGAAAGCCCTTAAAAAAGCCCCCGAGCAACCGGGGTAAATCCGCTTGTGGCAGATGAGAGTGACGACAGTCATGAATTCAGTTGTCTGTTTGGGCAATATCCCATCTGCATTGATTTGCTAAGCTGATTGGGCAGAACGAAAGCGGCCTTCTGGATAGAAATGATCAAGAAGATCATCGCGAGCAACCTGGCCTTTAGAGTTCTCAATCAAACGAGACATTAGCTCTTGCCGAGGAACTTTCTTGCCTGGAACAAGTTGCTCAGAAATGTAGCGGCGCGTTGTGACGCATTGCTCGGCGTATTGCTCAAGCTCTTGGTCGTTCATGTCGCTAATAAATTGTGCGAAATTAGATTTCATGCGGTTAATCCCTCCGATTTGGTGAGAATAACCAATTTGGTGTTATTTAACAACACCTTTTGGGTGTTTTACCTTAAAGGTAATGATAGCGATAATTTATATATGTCAAAGACCATTCGAGAAATCCGTTACCATAACGCCCGGCTTATACAAGAAGCTTGCGGTGGGCAGCTTGTCGTTATTGATATCCTGGGAAAATCTCAGTCTCAAGTTAGCTCTATAATGGGCGACAATCCATCGAAAGGAATTGGCAATAAGATTGCTCGTCAGATCGAGAAAGTTTTTGGCTTGCCTGGCGCGTGGCTGGATGTTTGGCATAAAACTGCACCAGCCTATGATCCAGTGGATCGTAAGTTTATAGTCGAGAAAAGAATTGTGACGCCCGAGCTAAGAGAGGTAACAAGGGAGTTTGCTTATGGCTCCGGGTTATCGGATGCGCACAAAAGACTTCTTTATGAATGCCTTATTTCCGCTCAAGAAGAAGTGGCAACAATGAGTGGAGAGCCTACAGACTTCAAATCAATTGCCAATATTGGTGTGTACGCTTTTAATGAATCGCTTAAAGAAGGCCTTCAGGCAGAAGGAAGCGACATTGAAGAAATTGAAGGGCCTGCAGCCGAGGCAAATTAACGGCCTCTAAAGCGTCTTTTGTGCTGACGAAGCCTAAAATTCCACTTACCAAACTCAACTCTTCTCTCTTCCAAGTCAGCAATAGCCATTATTTCCATTGCTTCATCAACGAGCTTATCTGCCGAATTTTTGCGCAGCATCGAATTATCGAGGCTGATAACTTTATCTGTTTGGCTTCGCATAACTATCCCTGATAGAAGATACTGTATATAGAAACAGTATATTTAATTCATTCCCTTTTCGTCCATTCATTTCGAATGGGCAGACCCACTTAAAACATTGATTTTCAAGAACAGTGGCGGATACTAGGTTATATAAAATGAATTTCAAACAAAAAAACCTCTAGCAGGTTTCTTTTGGGCTGTTTATTACCATCTGGTGGTTTTTATTGGCAGGAAGTAACTATGAGCACCGTCGAAACTAGAGGCGGCCGGCTCAAGGAAGGCAGGCAAGCATCAAATAAAGCCCCCGAGGAAATAGCGCTCGAAATCAATCAATCTGTCCATACGTATATAAAGTGGGAGGCCAATCAAACCCAGCCTAAAACCTTGGATCAGGTTTCGGCCGTCTGTAAGGCAACCGGCATAACTCCTAACTACTATATAGACGGCCCATCACTACCGAATGATCTTTTAGATGATGAAGCAACTCTAGTCTCTGCCTATAGAGCCCTGCCAGACAATCTAAAAGAAAGCTTCCTGCAGATAATTACAGCATCCAGCATGAATTGCTCGAAATCAGACAGCTCAGACAGCTAATAAAGCACCAGTGCGCCCTTTCTGCTCATCCTCTCATACGCACTCAGCTACTACTTTAGTCTCCCCGTGCATCACCTTTATTATTAAAAACACCTAAAAGGTGTTGACTATGATTACCTTATTGGTGATACTGAGAACACCTTAAAGGTGATGAGGCAAGCGCAATGGACAGCAAACTAATAACCCCAACCCTGCAGGCTGATTTATCAGTCGCAAAGATTCTGGGGCTAACACCAAGGCAGATAGAAGCATCATCCTGGGCTGCGGAAGGCAAAACAGATGAGGAGATCGGCTTAATCATGGAGTGCACAGCTAGAACAGCAAAAGCACACGTACAGAACGCCATGAAGCAAACCGACACTCATACCCGCGCTCAGCTGGTGGCAAAGCTGTTTATTAAGGACGTGTTCTCAGCCTTTAAAGAAGCAGGGTCTGCAACAGCGCTTTGCTTAGTAATTTGTATTACCGGCGGACTACTAGACAGTGACCACACGGATATGAACAGGGGACCTCACCGCTACCGCCAATCAAGCAGCACCATTAGATCATTACGGAGAGACTGAAAAATGGAATACCAAACTCAATACAAATTATACCGCCATGGTCAGGTTATGGAGCTGGATATTGCCTATGAGCACATCGAGCCACCAGCTGGCAAGGGTTATGAAGAGTTGCAAGTTCTATCGGTCTCTCCTGCTATCGAATTTGCCGACTTTGAGCGCGAAGAGATAGAGCTTCACTGTTGGTCAGATAGAGCAATGGCAATGAGCCTTGAAGACTTGGCGGAGAATGAATCAGCGATAGCTACAAATAGAGAGGTGTTCCCATGTCTGCGTTCAGCATCTTTGTGTTAATAGGCTGGTTCATTGCTTTCTTCTGCTCCCTCCTCATTGGTTGGGCTATCTGCACTGGAACAGTTGCTCTAATCGCCGTGATTAAGGGCGAGGACGTTGAAGAAGCAATCAGCCCTTGGCTGGCGGAGTTATAACCATGGTTGATCAAGGCGTATTTACAGAAATTCAGGGCATGACCTACTTCGAGCTTAAGTCTCTATTGAACTCTAAAGGAAAAGAGCTTCGATATGTGCGCAGGAGATCCGCACAAGAGGTCAAGCGCCCTACTCACATTGGCGCCACCAGCTATCAAGCGGTTGCAGGATTAGAGGTTTAAGTAATGCAAAACTGGCAAACCCAATCAGCGCCTGAAGAAACAGCGATTCTGGCAAATATGGACCCCGACCGGGAATACACCGCCACCGAGCTAGCGGAGAAATGCGGAACAACTCACCAAAAGGTTTCGTCAATGCTGGGTGCTATCGCCATTAGCGGCGCTGTGAAGAGAGTTAAAGCGGCTGACAGTAAACGCTACAAGTATCGCGTTAATCAGCTTTCCATGGATTTTAAATGCCCGTGCTGCGGGAGATAGGTAAAGCTAATGACAAGTATCACTGTAGAAACGTGGACCGAAGTTGATATCGACCTAGAAGAACATCGCGAAGAGATCATTGCAAAGCTAGGCGCAGAAGCTGAAGACATGAGAAAGAACCTGATTGAAGAAATTCATCGGGAGTACAACCTATTTGGCCCAGCTGCTGCCATCAAAGCAGTAGAAGACGCCGTTTATGAAAGTCTTGGTGTTCAGATGAATTTAGGTGGTGCTCAATGACAGATCAAGCAAACGAAACCCCTCAGGAACGCAAACGCCGTAAAGCCAGAGAGCGTAAGCGAAAGCAGCGGGAGAAAGAAGAAGCCCACCTAGCAGCCGTAGGGGCTGAAGATTTGAAGCTCACTGTATTCAGGGGAACAAAGGAAGCCTTAGATCGCCTGATAGCGTTTAACGAGTGCGAGCAATGGCAAGAGGTAACCACCCTTCTCATACATAACGCAGACAAACTAATAGAGCGTGACCCGTCACAGTTACGCGAGCTTTTAAAAGTGGACATGTCACACAAAGGAGAAAGCCCAAATGAAAATTGCTAAGAAACTTAAGGAAGAAGCCGCAGCGAAAATGGCAGAGAAGGTATATAAACCTCAACTGCTAGCGCTTGCTGAAGAGATGAAAGCATTCATGCAAGAGGCTTTCGATTACATGATTAAACCTGGTGCAGATGCTGCTGTTGCCACTGGAGTTGATCAGGCTTACCTATGCAAAGCAGGCATGTTCAATATTTTCCGGCGTGACGTTGATGAGGACCGAAAATCTAAAGGTTACTCGCATCACCACACTTCAGAAGCCCTGAAATGGGAGCAGAATAAATTTGTATCTGCCTCTGACATACAAAGAGTTCGGCTACAGGGCAGCAAAAGCAATATCTTTACTCTTTGCTTTGGCTCCTCTCATGTAGTGCCTAGCGGCTTTAATGGCGAGCTGGATATTGATACTGAAAAGTATCTGAACGACCCGTTTATCTTAGGCTTTGCTGATCGCCTGAGAGCTCTGAACAAACAACAAGTGAAGCTAATCAAAGAGGCGGATGAATACGAATCAAGCGTATTCTCTGTTCTGGAACCGCTAACAACACGCGGCCGCATCGAAGAAACCTTCCCTGCTGCCCTGGACTACCTGCCAGAGCCTAAACCGAAAACAACTCAGCTGGTGCCTGTTGATCTAATCAACAACCTGACTAAGCAACTGCATAGCGGCGCGCAGGCATGAACCGTTATCAATTCAAAGTATTCAGCCGCCGCAAGTATCAGGGAATCCTGTATGTAACAACTAATCGCGGGGCTGATAAGGCAAAAGCAGCTGCAGTAGCCCAAGGCTCTACGCTCTATCCAGCTGTAACGGTTGAGGCGGTCTAGTATGCCTAAGCATCAAGACGAAAACTACTCCCCCTACCCTAAGTCAGGTGGCGGCGTGGCTTTCGAAACCCAAGAGGATTACCAGGACGGGCGACTTTGGCGAGATATTGAGGGCTGGACACAAACACCTTATGGATATGTTCGTTGCTGGTCCACCAGCTTTGAAGGCAGCTACCAGCAAACTCGCCTTTCGATCATCAAAGATGGTCGCATGCATGACCGTCGATTTAACAAGCAGTACACCGCTCGCGGAATGGTAACTAAAGCCAAACAATTCGCTAAGGATGTTTTTGAGGGTAAGAACGATGCCTAAATTTGATATGGAACAGCTTCAGGAATACGCCCACGGCTTAGAAGAGTCTTTTGATAAGCACTATGCAGACGGGTTCTGGGAAGGTGTGATCAAAGTTGCACAGCTAAGCCAGGATGAAGAGCTTTTGCAGTTTGCTCTTGAGCGCTCAGACAGGCTAGCACCTTAACCCAGAGCGCACGTGCCGCAGGTCACTGTGGCGCGGCATGTTATGCAATTTTTGGAGCAACACGGATGGAAAGAATTGTTTGTTGGTTTAGTTGCGGTGCTGCTAGCGCAGTAGCCACAAAGATAGCCATTGAAGCTAACAGCCTATCTCTCAAACCTAAAGAACTGGTGGTTGCCTCCATCTATTTGAAGGACGAACACCCAGATAGCGAGCGGTTTCTAAAAGAGTGTGAATCATGGTTTGGACAGAAGATTGAAATACTTACCTCAGACAAATATGACTCTTCAGTAGACAAGGTAATTGCGAGCACTAGATACATGTCCGGAGCGCGCGGCGCTCGATGCACTAAAGAGCTTAAAAAGCAGGTTCGATTAGATTGGCAGCGTCATGATGATATCCACGTATTCGGCATGACATGCGAGGAAGAAAAACGAATAGATGACTTGCTTGATAGTGAAAACAATCTATCTATTTGGCCCGTACTCATTGATGAAGGCATGTCTAAAGCTGACTGCTTTAGCTTGATTGAGAGCATAGGAATAGAGCTGCCTGAAATGTACAAGCTCGGATACAACAATAACAACTGTATTGGGTGCTTAAAGGCTCAAAGCCCAGGCTACTGGAACAAGATTAGAGTGGATTTCCCAGAGGTTTTTGAGACCCGATTAGAGCAAGAGCGAATGCTAGGAACTGCTCTATCAAGAATGTCAGCGAACAAGTTTATTAACGAATACCCGGAGCACTTCAAAAAAATGATGGCTGATGCGGATCAGGGTAAAGCCCAGATCAAGATCAACAGCAAAGGGGCAATTATGGTTCCGTTGCGATACCTACCACCAGAAGCAGGTAAGCACGAATCAATTTATGTAGGTGACTGCGGGTTTTTCTGTGAAAAGCCGGCAGTATAAGGGAAGAGAGAGTATGAGTATTGAGCTATTACCGGCAGATTTAAAGCATCCTAAAGAATGGCACATACGTACCAACAGCTGCAGATGCCACCCTGAAACTTGTTGCTGTGATGATTGGGCGCTGTATTCGCCAGACGGGGAAAAGGCTTCTACTTTCTTCGATGAAACAGAAGCGGAAAAAGAAGCTGAATTTAGAAATCAGAATGCATAACCGTGCCATCACAGGCACGAATTTGCACGAGTTTAACGAGTGAAAACAGAGTCCTTTGAATGGCTTTGTTATACGAGGAGATAGCATGAACTGCAAGCCTGGAGACTCAGCAATCACGCTATATAGCGATAAGTTTAACGGCAAAAATTCTGGGAGGTTGGTTGAAGTCTTATTTCTGGCCCCTAGCGGATATTTTGAGTTACCAAACGGCGTTATAAACAGCCCAAGTAAACCGAATAGCTGGGTATGTAAAAGCCTCGGTACACCATTTGCTGGAGCGCTTGAGGACGGTATGTATGGAGTTTTCCCAGACCGCAAACTAAGGCCGCTACCTAAAGATGTAGAAGAGATAAAGGAAGATAGAGTGGCGGTCGTATAACACCGGGTTAGTAGGCCATTCGGTCTTATATGCACGCAACTGATAGACCAATAATGAAATAGGTTTCTATTATGAAAGTACCATTAACAGATTGGGCTAAGCTCCACTACTCAAAGGAAATTGGCATTAATACGCTGCGTAGATACGCACGCGAAGGTCGCTTTTCTCCTGAAGTCGAAATGGTGGCCGGTTGTTACATGGTAGACGAGAATGCAAAGCTCACAGAAACCCGTAGCCGTGCCAGAACAGAGATGGTTAAAAAGGCCGCTGCCATGAAAATGAACGCCGCTGATGTCGATCTCAGTAAAGTGGACCCGGTCGTATTGGAGATAGTAGGAAATGTCGCCTAGACCCCGCGTTAACAAGCAAACGGATGTGCCTAACCTTAGAGCCGAGCCAACCAAAAACGGGAAGGTTCGCTACAGGTACAAGAACGTAATGACCGGTAGAACCAAGACAGTAGGCGGAGGCAACAGGACTGAAGCTGAACGCATTGCCAAACAGGCTAATGCCATCATTGCACAGAAGATACTTGATAAAGAGGCTGAGCTAATCCTATCTGGCGCCGAATCAGGAACAGGCATAACTTGGGGCAGGTGGTGCGATGAGTACATGCTTATTCAGCAGAAGCGCTTTGAGCTAGGCAAGATCAAAGCCAGCACTCTAAAAACAATAGAGAGCAGAGTTAAGCGAGTTAAGAAGAAATTTCAGCAGCGTAAAATCCACCAGCTGAATACATACGATTTCACCAAGTACCTTAAAGAGGATTTCTTGTCTCGCAGCAAGGATGGGATGGCGGTAATGATCCGCTCTACCCTTATCGATATCTGTGCAGAGGCTATCAGTGAAGGCGTTCTACCATCCGAGAAAGGTAACCCTGCCCAGTTCACAAAGCCGATTGCCAGACAAACCAAACGATCACGTTTGCTGCTGGAGGTTTTCAAGGCAGCGCTAGAGTGGTCTCAGAAGAACCAGCAGCCCTTTATGTGGAAAGCAATGCTATTTGCTCTGGTTACCGGTCAGCGCCGTGAAGATATCGCCAAATGCCGGTTTGATGACATACAGATGATCGAAGGGATTGAATATATCGGCGTAATTCAAGGCAAGACAGGAACCAAGGTGGCTATACCTCTTGATCTTCGCCTGGACTCTATCGGTTACAGCGTAAGAGACATTATCTCTTTATGCCGTGATCGAGTAGTAAGCCGGTACTTATTCCATCACAACAAAAGCAAAGGCCACTGCCGTGCAGGCGATAGAGTGAGAACAGACACGTTCTCTTATCTGTTTGCTGATGCCATTCGGTCACTTGGGAAGAGCTGGGGCGAATTCAATCCCCCTACCCTACATGAGACTAGATCACTGTCTGGTCGAGAATATGAAAAGCAAAACAATAAAAATGAATTGCTTGCGCTAGCCGGAAAGCCACACTCGCAGATCATTGATGTTCAGAAGCTACTAGGTCACAAACTGGAAAGCACCACAGCTATCTACAAGGATTCACGTGGGCATGACTGGGTGACCGTGAATGTGGCAGAAAGTTAACCCAGAGCGCACGTGCCGCAGGTCACTGTGGCGCGGCATGTTATGCAGGAATAGAACGGGCTTGAATTGATGAAGAAGGCAATATTTTTATTCGATTACACAGGCATCATGGCTCAGCCTTGGCTTGATGAGGGCTACGAATGTTGGTGTTTCGATGGTCAACATTCCAGAGGAATCACCCGGGATGGAAACCACGTGAAGGTAGGAATGTTCTTTGAAGCAAATTCAAAGCTTCTATTTGCTCAGCGCATAGCCTCCATGGTCGGGCCGGGAGTTGTATTTGTATTCGGCTTCCCTGAATGCACGGATTTAACAAACGCTGGGGCTAAGCACTTCCAGAAGAAACGAGACTTTAACCCTATGTTTCATTCTGAAGCTATAGAGCTATGTGATTTAGTTCGGGTGGTAGGCGTGCTTTGTGGAAGCGCATGGGCATTTGAAAATCCTATGGGCGCACTTTCAACACAGTACCGATCTTACGATTTCAGATTCAATCCTTGTGACTATGGCGGCTACCTTCCAGAGGATGATGCGCACCCGTTATACCCCCAGATTTACCCGGGACGTGACGCATACAACAAAGATACATGCATCTGGCACGGCAACGGTTTCAAGGAGCCTAAGCGCAAAAAAGTGGATCCACTTTACAAAGAAAACCCAGGCTGGAAATTGTGCGGTGGAAAATCCACTAAAACAAAAAACATTAGGTCCGCTACCCCCCGGGGATTTGCACAAGCGGTATTTGAAAGTAACAGGCAAGCACTGAGTTCTAGTGCTGCATAACCCCATTGTTTACGGGCGCGAGTGTAGCGAAGGCATGAGCGAAACAGCGTCCACAGTAGAACTGATTGTTATCTACTTTTTGAAGGAATAGGAAATGAAGCACATAAAAGCATCCTACAGTTTTTACACGTTCTTCAAGTATCTGGGGGATGCTGCCACCCTGCTGCTTTTCTACTTGGTGCTGCGTGAAACTGGTTTTAATTACTCAATCCTGTTGTGGATGATTCCACTCTGGCTTTTGGCTGAGTTTGGCTGTTTTGCAGAGCGGGACCGGAAGCACGATTACGGTAGATAACACCGGGTTAGTAGGCCATCCGGTCTTATATGCACGCAAGAGAGAAAGATAATGAATAAAGAAACAGTAATCGAAGCACTAAGTAATACTATGAGGTTTAAAGGCTATTCTCATCGTTCTGAGCGCTCATATAGAAGCTGGATTATTCGTTACATTGACTTCTGCGTGCGTAATCCTGCCGGAACTAGTCAAGACAAAGTAAGGGGGTTTCTGACTTATCTTGTTCGCGACCTAAACAACAGTCACTGCACGCAAAAGTTAGCACTTAATGCGATATCGTTCTTATACAAGGAGATATTAAAACAGGAGTTGGGAGAGCTTGGTACGTTTCCCAAATCCACTAGAGCTAGGAAACTACCGGTAGTGCTGTCCCAAGATGAATTAAGGCGCCTGCTGAATAACATAACAGGTATTCATCACACCATTTGCAGCCTGTTGTATGGCTGTGGTTTAAGGCTGAATGAAGCGCTGAATATAAGGATAAAGGATCTGGATTTTGACAGGCAAGTCATCACTATCAGATCAGGCAAAGGCAACAAGGACCGAACAGTAATGATGCCGCCTCCCCTGATTAACGCCTTGAAGAATCAGATTGATGTGGTTGATCGGTTACATAACGAAGATCTAGCAAATGGTGTCGGTGAAGTTTACATGCCAAACACGCTGGCTAAGAAATTTCCTAACGCAGCTAAAGAGCTTGCCTGGCAGTTCGTATTCCCTTCTAGCAAGCCCGGACCAGAGCCATACACCGGCATTATTCGCCGGCACCATATTCACGATTCAGCTGTTGGCAAAGCATTGAGAGCAGCCAAGAAAAAAGCCGGGATCAATAAAGATTTTAAATCCCATGCCCTGCGACATAGCTTTGCTACCCACCTGCTCGAAAGCGGAACTGATATCAGAACCTTGCAAGAGCTTCTTGGTCATGAAGATGTTCGTACCACTCAGATTTATACTCACGTCATGGTAAATGGAGCCCTAAGCACCAGGAGCCCGTTAGAAAATATTGCGCACAGCTCGTAAAACGCTTCCAACTGTACTATTTGATACACATCATTAGCCCAAATAACTAAAGGCCAGCTCGCAAATTAAGAGGAATTTTACTCTCTCGAGATAGCGACGCTGGCCTTTCGTTGTTTATAGGGTTGTCCCACTGAAGTCCCATTTAAGTCCCACTCGAATAAACAGTTTTAAATTCAGATATTTAAAGCTAATGCTATATTTATCTTTGGTATACAGCACTGACCCTGAATTACCCCATTTAATTCAATCGGTTAAAGGCGAAAAACTGGATATAAAAACAGTGGTTTTATGTAATTATTCGGTCTAAGTAAATCAATGACTTACAATTAAGTTGTCCCACTTTTTAGTCGTTCTTTTGGCTGTTACCTTGCCGCTTAAATCAAAGGAATAGCAATTCCCTATTACTGTTTTAGATACGTATCAATGAATACATATCAGCAAGAGATTTTAAGTCTGTCGTAGAATCTATATTTATCAAAATCTTAGGTGCACTATTCAGAATATAACTCGAATAATAACAGCCTATTTTTCAATAAAATGCAGAAATAACAGTCCTGTATATTCTGAATGATTTGGCGGGTAATGAATCTTAACTGTATGTTCCGTTCGGTACATATCCCCTAATCCTTGCGGAACCTGTGTACAGAGTTAGTAACTACACCAAATATACCCAAGTAAGTAACGTCATGGCCGTACTGGGTTGTTTCTGGGACGATGGGTGGGCAGTGATTATCATCACAATCTGAAAGGAGCAAATCAGGGTTGAGCTGCAGGCGACGAACAACGAATTCACCATCTACCGCAGCTACAACCACGTCATTATTTTGAGGATCAAGAGCTCGATCTACTATCAGCAAATCACCATCTAAGATCCCCGCCCTTTCCATTGCGTTACCGCTGGCAGTGAACATATAAACAGTGAAGTGTTGGCAGTTTGTTATTTCATTAAGATCAGCTCTATTATCTGGGGAAGCAATAAATTCCATAACCGATACCTGTGCATATATACAGTTAATTATTATGGAGTTTTACTTATTTTGAAAGTTTTCGCGCCAATTACGGTTCCGGTAGCTGAATTATACTTTTGATGTCGGGCACGCAAGGCGCTTTCTTTTTCAGGTGGTTATACCTATTATTGCCACAACATTTAATTAAGGACGATTAAACGATGCGATCCCTTGCTCTTCTCCCTGCTCTACTTCTTACCGGCTGCGCCTCTTCTCCCTGGGTGGTTAAAGAAAAGCTAGACCCGATGACCGATAAAAGTAGTTGCTCTGTCACTTTAGGATCAGATCTAGCGCGCGGCTTTATAAAAAGCCAAGGCGGAATCCATTACTACCCTTTCTTTTCTAAAGGAGAAACAGGGGCTGTATTCGGCGTTCATAATGACTACAACATTCCTGTCGGCAATGTACAGATTCGAGTTGATAGCAATGAAATGATAGAACTATCAACGCAGGAAACCCCGCTAAGGTATGCTCCAAAGCTCCATAGCACTGATCTTTCGTATATTAAGAACAACGATCAAATAGACAAAGAAGCCCTAAAGAAATCAATGGACACCATGATGAATGATGTCCATAAGATAAGCAGCCCCTACACAGCAGTTGAAGGAGCTAAAGCTGAAATGATTATTGATCAGATAAAGACTGGATCAGTCTTGAAAATGAGGGTGCTGGGGCTGGCCGTTAACACTGCTGGCTCTACAGTTGGTGAGCACAAAATAGACAAAACACTAATCGATGCTCTGGCCAAGTGCGGGATTTAAAGCTTGTTAGTACATTGACGCTTTCAGGAACAACCCGGCAACTTGATCATCGGTCATAGACAGACCGCCAGCAATTGCTGAAACCAGATCGTCATCACGTTTAACCTCGGTTGCGTACTCCCATTCGATAACCTGAGCCGGGTCTGTGATTGCAGCGTTAACGCCATCAAGCAAGCCTTCAGCTAGCAGAGCCAGACGCGCCTGGCGCATCGATACAACGCGGGGCGCTCGATTCAATTGCAGCACCCATGCTTCACCATCAAAAGCATAAACACCCCCGCGCCATAGATCGGGAGCTGTTATGTCTTCATGAATATCCATGTTTTCGAGTGTTAGATCACTCACGATAAATTTACTCTCGCCCGTATCTATCAATAGGCCGTTGGATACAAACTCAACCGTTGCGTCATCTTCAAGTAGGTAAACGCTAATGCCGTCTTTACAAATAGTCTTCATCTTAGTGATCTCAGTTGTTAATTAGGATTTCAGTAGAAGAAAGAGCGCGACCAATAGGCCGACCTGTGTCGCTTGTGGTTAAAGCCCCAGTTGATGACACATAGTACTTGGCGCCGGTAGTTAAACCGCTCTGCTGAGCGTTAACGCCGCCGATAATGTTAATCTCACCTGATGCGGTGTCCGAGATTGCCTCAACGGCAATGCCGATGTAATCATCAGCGGTAGTGGTTAATTCATAATCAATCAAGCCTGAATCCAGCCCGCCACCAGCGTCATACGTCACTATGTATTTATCATCAGCAGAGCTGTAACAGATTGACAGCCGATCTACTGTGGTTGTGTAATTCTTAACGACTTCAGGTGTAGTGAATGAGGCGCTATCCCCAACTATTGTGCCGAAGGTTATTTCGGCATCGTTAGCTACGTTATTCTGAAAGATAACACCCATAGTTCCAGTTACAGGGTTAGATACAACTCTCATCTCTTCTGTGTCGACAGATTTGATAGTGCCCTCAGAACCATTGAAAGTTATCGCTGCTCCGCTAACATCACCGATAATATATTTCGCGTGGTCGCTTGCCGCATCATCTACAAAAGTAACCATGGTCTTATTTGCAACAGCATCATAAGCGCAATCTACGTCTTTTGTTGCAGCGCTGGCGAATACCACCTCTGAACCGAATGAAATATCTGTACCTGAGATAGATCCGACTACAGATGTACCGTACTGATTGTTACCAGCAGCCTCGTAGGATATTACGACCTTTTCGTCTGATGAGTCGTAACATGCGCCGTTGGCTCTAATCACGTTCCCCGCTGAGGAATATGTAGCTTCAGCACCGAATGAAATATCTGTGCCTGAGATTGTGCCTACCTGCGCTCTACCGTACCCATTAGGGGTTTCTGCGTAGATAAAAGCTGACGCACCCGCTGCAGGGTCATAGACGACATGGCAGGAATCGCCCAATGCAGACGTAGTTCCTGTTAATGCCTGCGGGTTACCGAACGTCATTGTGTCGCCTGAAATGGTACCTACAATCCCGTAAGAATCATTAGCGCCATTGTAGTCATCATAGAAAATTGCGAACTTCCCGTTAGCGACATCGAAGTCAGCGTTACAGTTATAACAATCAACGCCACTTGCAATGGAAACAGGTGTGCCCCAATCGATGGTACCACCAGCACTAATAGTCCCTACCGCGACAGTAGGGTCATCAGTGGCATTATCAACCCAAAACGCCGCCGCCTTGTTGTTAACACTGTCGTAAACTATATTCGCTTGCCACGGTTTTACAGCGCTGTTGGTTATCTCTACATCAAACTGATTAACAGTTACGTTCTCAGCAGCACTAATCGTTTTCACTGTGCTGTCTGTATTCAATGACACTACATCTCCGGCAGAAATTGCGCCATCGGCTGTGAAGGTGCGAACCCCGCCTGCTGTACCAGTAAGGGCTGCGATAGCTTGAGCGACAAGCTCAGGGGACATTGAACGGTTCGCTGCTACCGTCCCCTCTTCCATTTCTTGCTGCGTTGCCGTCTGGGTCGGAATAGCAGAGTTATAGGGCTGAACTAGGATCCCTAAGTCTCCAGTATCAAGAACAGTATTACCGTTATACTGCAGTCCTGCAGTAAAGTTAGTTAGCTGATTGGTCTTGGCTGTAGCTGGATCATGGGCTTGAACGCTATTCCCTAAGTCGGAAGCCACCAGAACCGGTGAATCATTTTGACGGAGTTCGCCAGTAAAGTTTGCTACGACATCGTCATACTTAACTAGCCCAGTAAATAAGTAACTTATCGTAATTTTCTTGGTTTTGCCGGTAGGAGCATCAGCAATGTCACTTTTATCAATTATAAATAGCGTATCATCATTTGCAGGCGCCTCTGCCAACACAGGTAGGCCTGATCCTTTTTTAGTTGACATTAATGAACCTCTTTATTCTGCTGCTAGCTGAAAGCCATCTTCAGTTAATAGAATTAGGCCGCTCTCTGTTAAGAGCTGCACATTTACATCAATGAGAGCGTTAGGGTTTCTCTCGATTTTAACGATAAAAGTGATTGGCATTATTCGATCCTCGGAAGGCTTGGGACTGCGCCCGACACAGAAGGAAGCGTTTTTAACTGCTGCCGCTCTTCGTTCCCTGTATCTCCAAAATCCAATTCCTGAGCTCCGTACTGGACGGTCACAGATGTTTTAATGGCTGGAGTTACTGAGGTTTTTACATCCGTATCTGACGAAACTGTTACATCAACCTGTATTGCAAAGTCGATTATTGTTTTTACCTCGGGACGGGAGTGGCAAAACAGACTAGTCGCCATGAGTGATATCCCGTTTCATTACTACCGCGAATGTCTCGGTTGAGAATGTAATGTCATTTTCGTCTGTGTACTCCACATCTACAGAGTGATCGCCAGGAGTCCACGTTGCCGTCTGCGCCTTAGAGGCAGTAATACTATAAACACCTCCTTCAGCGTCTGTTTTAGTGACAGTTAACTCTTGTATCAATTCCCCAGCTGAGTCGCGCATCTGGGATCGAATATCCCAGTTAGTAATATCTATTGGTTGATCGGATTCATCTACGACATTCAGTACCCATTCAAGAGTATCTCCCAATTTATGCGTAAGCGTTGCCATATCTACTCCGGTCGGATGGGCCAAACAACATCTTCAATATCAGTGATTTGGCTGAATGTTTGCGGAAGGTTTCTCAACTCTTGGCGGTAATCTTTCCACGCCTGGTTGCTTGCGATTGGTGCGTCAGGGAGCTGGCTAAAGTCGCTCTCTTTAAGTCGTGCGTTTCGCAAATGCCGTAGTTTTGACAGCGCCTTTTGGTTCAATTCATTTGCTGGAACCGTGCGCTTTACAATCTGCCCGTCTATCACTTGATGGGTCTCAGGCATGCCCTCGCCCTGCATGATTGACTCACCTGGCATCAAAGCCTTTTGGTTAAGCGCACACTTAGTACTGCCATGACCGGTTATTTCACCGGTAGCTGTTAGGTAGGTGACGTATTTCATTATTTTGGAAGTATCGAGATAAATAGTGTGCAGGTAGCAGAGATATTTGCGCTATCTCCACGCCACTCAAATGTATAGTTTTTCAATCCTGCGGTAACTTCTTCGTCTAGGTGAATACCTGTTGCTTGGTCTGTCTCAAGCACCATATAGTCAGGTCGGGAATCTATTGCGTTTCCGTCTCGCTTTAGCTGGTAAGACCACCAGCCTGTGCCGCCCTGGTAGCCTTGCTCGATCTCCCACCAAACAGCAACAGCGCAACCATTTGCAAGATCAGGCACGTTTATTGTGACTGAAGCACCTACCTCAAACGTCCCGTTCCCTGTTAGTTTGGCGCCGACATTGTATTCAGCTGCTGACAGGGTGCCATCTGCTATTAATGCATCCAGGTTGCCAGGAGTAAGCTGCGTTGTTGCTGCGCCCAGTCGGCCTATGCTGATCCATTCGATATCGAAGTCATCACCAACGTCTGCCCCTAATCTAAGCTCTATCGCCTCGATGGTGCTATCAGCCCAATCTGTGCCACCCTCAGTCAATGAGGACATATCCCATTCAAGAATTACCCATTGATCTACAATGGTGGTGTCTGGGATGGTTTCGACATAGTTAACCGGATCGAAGCTGTGCCCAGATGTTTTATAGGTAATGGAACCGACCCAGCCAGCACCAGCAGTTCTTCTAACTTTTGCTCTGATAAGAGGTGCAGAAGCACCTGACAGATTAAAGTTGTGGGACTGCCAATATGGGGTAAGCCCAGTTGCAGTTAACGCTATAAAGTTTGGGTTTAATGCTTCAGTCAGATTGGTTTCGGTGAAACCATGGTCAGCATTATCAAAGGTCCAGCCAATCATTGATTGAAATTGGCCTTGTATTACTACCTGCGAGACTTGCGCTGTCTGTACAGTGATAGTGTCGCTGATTGCTCTGGAGTAGAACCCCGAATAGCTTACCGCCTGAACAGTGATCGTATGCTCACCCGAAATCACGCCCGTGATACGTGCGTTGATTACCCCTGTATCTGGCTCAACTGTGTGAATCGCCGGAGGCACTCCGTTCGGGGTATCAATAATCACATAGTTACTAACTGAGTTGTCATCTGCTGCAGTGAAGCTTGCATCGATATAGGCAACCGTTGTTCCATCATCCAGAGTTGTTATGCCTGTTGATAAGGTAAGACCTGAAGGGGATTCAATTTCTACCGGATCTGCAGTTATAACGGGATTCGGTATTATCTGCTCGGGTGCTGGGTCGTAGGTATAGATGCTCTCGTTATATTCGATCAGTTGAAGAGCTACGGTACCTTCATCGTTGAGAGTGTAGTTTTCCACCTGAAATGGTTTCGCGCTCCAGCCTGGAGTTGGATGCGTCAGCGTGACCACATCAGCTGGTGCAACGTCCATTAATTCAGCAGTACAGGTCAGGCTTACTTTAACAGCGTCTCTGGATCTTAGTGCAAAGATCCTCGCCATATCCTTGGCTTGATAGATATCAGTTGTCATATTCAGATCAACTTCATCTACCAAGAGTTCCCCATCAGCGTCTTGCCAAACCTGACTTAGCTCAGCCTCTGTATATAAACCACCAGCTGGATTAGCAATAGATGTCGGGTTGTCAGATGCAGGGTCGGGCCATACGGCGCTATTGGTCTGGTAATCTGTTGCTTCGTCCGGAAAAGTAACGCTGATCTGATTGAATTTATCTTCTTTCTTAGGCCCTACAATCCGAATGCCACCCACTATATGGTCTGGCGTGATATCGAACTGATTAGCGCTAGCTTGATCGACAAACAGACTGTAACTGCCATTTATGTATGGGATGTATCCACGGCAGTTTAGAAGAAACTCACCAATGTTATCGAATATCTTTTCATTGGTATCAACCACAGCATTGCACTTAAATAACTGGTGATTGCTTGGTCCGCCTGAGTAAGGGGTAACTTTGAACGAGTCTAGGTCTGTTGCTGTTTGAGCGATAGCAACATCATCGACAACATCACCGGCTAAGCCTTTGCCATAGCGTTCCGCTGTCATGTAATCACGTAAGCACAGCGCGTAATTATCTGACCATTCCCATGAATGAACATTGGTTTGGCGATGGTTCGATACGCCTAGCGAGGCGTCATAGGCAGCATTAGTGCTATCTTTGCGAGGGTCATAAACCCTTTTGCCATGCACTAATGCGGTTATATTTGGCACGCCCTGAAACGGGTTTTTTGCTGGGTCATAGTGCCATTCCAACCGCAAACATATAGCGGCTAAACCTGACAGCGTGAAGTTGTCGATCTGTTCCTGAGTAGCAACCTCGATCCATGCCCAGTCCTTTTCTGGCGCCTCAGTGCGCATGCTCTCTTTGATGATGTTAATGCCATTAGAGGTTATCGCCTGGCTATCATTTCCCACGAATGTTTCATGATAAACATGCCGGTCACCTTCACCATAGTAGTTGGTCCAGCGGTTGTTCTGGATGACGTTGTTGTCATCATCTGTATATGGAATGTTGTCAATCTCTATGTTTGAGATCTTCTCAACCATCCCTTCGGCCAGCACTATCGCCATGTATAGATATTTGTGCCTTTTATCCCCCGAAGTTGTCATATATACACGAGTACCGCCTACTCTTCGCTTACCATATATGACAGGGATAGCAGCATTTGTAGACTCGTCGGTAATCAGTACACCTGCTGCGGCCTCTGATGCTTCTTTGGCTTTTTTTTGAGCCTTCTTCGCCTCGGTATAAGAGTAATAAGCTGTCGCGCCGACAATAAGTGCAGCTACCCACCAAGCCATTATTTACGACCCCATTTCATATCTTTAATTGATGACGCAGCCCAGTCCATACTGCTATCTTTTGGAAAGTAACGCTTTTGTGAAGCAGCATTGGTTCGACGGCAATTCACTTTTTCGAAATCAGACCAGTGCGAAGCGACTTCAAATGTTATTTCGCTGCTGTTTTTAGATTCGGCTAACTCGTAGCCTTTGATATAACCCTCAAAGATTGACCAAGGCGAGCCGATTGGTGTGTCAGAGGCGCTAAGCACAGTTTTATAGATCGATACCTTAACGTTGAGATAATTACTGTTAAGAGCCAGATTTAGGAAGGTTTGATCTACAGCTGATAGCACTAGATTAAAGGTGCCTATCTGCAGTTTAGATGACTCGTTAACACTGTCATAAGAGATAAGCACATCAGAGGGTATAAAGGTCTCTGGCTGGCCTGTCAGATTAATAGACAGGGTTTTCCCGTAATCGGTAAAGGCTGCAACCGCTCCGAAATCCAGCTTAAAAAGCGTCGCGATTCGTACAGAATCATTATTAAGCAGGTGATCTTTAACGGCCGGAGATATTCCATGGGGCATTTATAGCTTCTCCACAATATCAACCTCGTAAACTATCAGGTCGCCTGCCGATTGGTCATACTCCTGCACATCATTACTCAGCTTTGCCGTGACATTGATGCACCCGCTGCCCGTTGTAAAATCTATCGGGTCTGCTGATAAAGGGTCAGGCACGTTTATTGTGAATTCACCCAACGTCCCCTCCTGCGCATCAATAAAAGCGTAGATCGGCGCAAATTGCTCACGGGTTAACGGTGGATAAACCAGAGTCCAGGCCCTGCGCGAAGCTCCCAAAGATCGCGTCTGAATGCGTCCATTAATAGATTCAGATGACAAATTGAAGTGCTTCTTGCTTGGCTTAGCTTTTGCGAATGCTGGTGTTGTAGGGAATTGCCCTGCCATTACATCAACCTCTTGCCACTGTTAGCCATTGCTTGAGAAACCAAAGAAACGATAGTGCCCCGCCGTTCTGTTAGCAGGCGGTCAAAGTCCTTTGTGTCGTTAGCATTAATGTTTAAATTCACGGTTACAGGCGCTGACGATTCAACATTCTGCCCCTTGGTATGATCTGTAACTGTTTCGTTAGGGTGCATGATTGCGTAGAAGCCGCCTTTACCATCTACGCCACCAGCACGAGAACCGAAACCAGTAAAACCTCCACCATCAAAGGACGCCAAGGCCAAGCCCTGAGACAGTGCAGTAGTTGTTGTTAGCGCCGCACCGGCCGGCGCTGCGTTTGCGCCAAAAGAAGCAAGGGATGCAAAAGCTGCGGCAGGCGCCCAAGCTGCAGCAGTCATACTTGCCTGTGTCATTGTCGCAGCAGTAGCTGCTGCACCCATGGTTTTGCTTATGATCTGGTTGGTGATCCATTGAGCAGCCATCTGCCCAAGTGCGTTTATCACGTTACCGGTAATAGCTTTAGCAACATCCTTAAACGCACTACCAATATCCTTGGCATCCATCACAATGGATTCTATTGCGTTACCAAAGGAGCTTTGGAATGTGTTAGCGGCATTCATGGCAACATCATCCAATGTCATCATCGTTGCGCTGTAGTCCTCAGCCCATTCTTCGAGCTTTGTTTTGCTTGCGTCGTAATGTTCGTTTTGAATACGTTTACGCTCTTCTGCCATCCAGGCATCTAGCGATAACAAAGCCTGCGCGGCCTGAGCTTCATCAATCACTTTTTGATTGATAAGTTCTTTGCCTTCATCGTATGTTTGCTGGGCCTTTCGAATTTGTTCGTTATAGGCAAAGTCCGCCATTAGAACTTGTTTTTCATACGCAGAACTAGCTAGTGCCAATTGCGTATGAAGCTCGTTTGCTGCTTTATTTGTCGCCGTTTCAGCTTCAAGATTTTTGAAGAAATTACTGAATGTGCCGCGAGCACCAGCATCCTCTAGCTTCACCACTTCACCAGTGATGGTTTGTAACGCAGTACCGGTATTAAGCAGAGCTTTAACCGTTTCAGGGTCTATGTTTCCACTAAACTCAAAGTTGCCTTCACCACCCATTGCGGCTTGAATATCTTGACGAAGCGCGTCTAGCTCAGTCTTAACTTTGTCGGCATTAAACAAAGACGGTGCAGTAGCTAGGTTATCCAGTGATTTCTGAATCTCTCCTCGTCTGGCCTTCATGGCCTTTTCTATCTCTTCAGGAAGAGAATCAGCGAAATTAACGCCGAATTTTTTGGCCCAAACAGATGGCGTTAGCAAAGTTGCCATATAAGCAACTTTCTCAATCACTTTGATGACAGCAAACTCTATAGCCAGAAAGCCGGCCTTTATGTTGTTTAGCGCCTTAGACCAGTTGGCAATGCCCTGGATAATATATGAGATGCCATTTATAGTGCCTGTGGCGAGCTGTTTAGCAACGTCTCGAACATCGCCCATTTGCCCCATCCACCTCTGGATGTATTTACCCAGCACTGTAAATGCGGGAGCAAGCTCTGCTGTTAGCTGATTCCAAAACCCTTTAACTGACGCATACAGTTCGCCAACTGTGCTAGCGAAAGCTGCAGAAGCCGCAACTTGCGAGCTTGTCAGCACGTTGCCGGTTCTTTCGGCTTCTTCACCAAATTGCTTGAGCGCTGCCGCGTTGTTGTCCAACAGAGGTAAGAGGAGAGAAGCATCACTAGCCAGCGACTCCATAAAAAAGATCTGCTGGCCTTTGGTTAGCCCCTGCATGGCGGTGCCAATGCGCTCAATCGCCTTATCAGGTGACAGACCAATAAAATCCTTAGTATTGAGATTTAACGACTCAAATATATCAGCCGCCGCCCCGCCACCAGTTGTAACAAAGTCATTGATTTTATCGCTCACATCCTTAAAGATGTCGGCGACTTTGTCACCCTGTACACCAACCTGATCCCCAGCATACTGCCAACGCTGGAGAGCCTCTACATTGACGCCAATTGCATCAGCCATGCTGCCCATTAATTGGACATCTCTGGCTTTTACTGACATTGCTGCAACAAAGGCTGTAGCCACGCCAACACCTGCTAGCGCAGCAGTCCCTATTGCCTTGATTGCATCAACAATGGGCGCAAATACCTTAGCTACTTTGCGAGCGGTCTTTTTAAGATCCAATGCCCAGCGCGACACGGCCGAGCGAGTCTTTTTAAGACTGGATACCAGCTTTGCAGAATTAGCGCTAAGCGATACCTGTAAAGACGCAATTGTTGCCATTAGTCTTGTTTACCCATTGCTATGCGGAAAGCCTGCGATCGTTCTTGGGTGGTCATTGCACGGGAAACTTCTAGCTCTTCCTGTTTTCTGACTTGTTCAACCCATTCAGTACTGCAGGTCATGTCGTATGCCATGTATTCAGCTATCTCAGCTGTATCAAGGCGCTTAAGCATTTCATTAGTTGGAATGTGCAACCGTAAGGAGAGGCCTACGCAGTATCTCCTATAAGGTCGCTTTAGGAGTTTTTTGCTAGTTCTTCAACATCATCATCAGTTACGTGATTGAGGCGTTGAGACACAGCAAACACACGACTTAGAGCTGCAGCTGATTTTTTACCCAGCTTCTGGATATCCGAATCAGAGAAAATAAGCTCTCCTTTTTCATCAACCAACGAAGCCGCAACAAATTTGGCGCGAACATTTACCATATTGCTGCCGCCTTGAGATCCAACGATTGATGCTTCAAGCCTGTCACGAGCAAAGCCCGACATAGCCGCAACAATTACTTCTCCACCCCATTCAGGGACAGGAACTGTTTCAGTTTTATTATCTTCAGCTGAAAGAATCTGATCGCGTGTAAGAAGAGCCATGAATACCTCGATATGCGGCCCAGAGGCCGCTATTTATTAAGACCAGACAACAGCACCTGAAACTTTCAGGGTCGCTGTGCCATTAACCACGTCATCAACACCACCAGAGGTAGAGATCGATTTAACGTAGGCGTTGAAAGTTGCGACGTCGCCATCTGGTAGTGTGATTACCACTTCACGAATAGCCTTTGCTGCTTTAGCTGCTTCCATTGCCGCCTGCCCTGCATCATTCGGGTCACGCTTCAACTCAATAGTGCAATCGCCAAAGTCCTGTAGACCTGGACGGTATTCTTTAGCTGTTGAGGCTAGAGTCGTTGCATCAATATCAGTTGCCTGACCATCACCGAATGAATAGTTAACAGCGCCGCCAACATCCACCGCAGTAGTGCCATTGTTAAAGGTAATAGTTGTACCTTGAGCGTCTAAGATCGCCATTTGTGTTTCCTCCACGGGAAAATAGCGCTTCACAGCGCGGGGTTAAGGTGCCCTTACTGGGTGTCATCTCGACATGCCGGGCATAAAAAACCCCGCGTTTGCGAGGCTAATAAAAGAGTTGTAATTAAATATTCAAAGAAGCGCTAACTTCCATTAGCTGAAACTGTCGGAGCCGGTCCCCCGAGGTAGTTACTTCGTCAAAATTCAAAACGATTGCTGTAATACAAAGCCCGGTTTCTTTATTAAAGGCAGTTACCTTATCTCGAATAAGCAGGCCTATTTCACGTTCTAAATCTTCAAGGGCTTTTGGGAGTTCTCTTGTATCCATAGTTTTACCTGAAAACTGAGTAATCAATAGCAAGCCTAAAAAGGTACTTATCAGGCTCATGGAGAGGAATAGTTGCCGTGTGCACATAATCAGACATAGCTGTAAGCACTGCCGCCTCGAGGCTTTTAAGTTCCGTGTAATCACCTGACCAAACACTGATGGAGTAACGAGCTTTAGAATTACCGGTATTACCATTAAGCGTAGTAATGGGAATATCTGAAACCGTTCCAAATGTTATGGCTGGCAGCGCGTACTTCTCTGGCAGAAAGTTATTGTAGACCTGAGCCACTCCAGTTATGCCAGGAGCATCTTTAAGCAATGTGAATAGCTGCTGTTCTGTCATTTGCCTGCTCTCTTTATGGCTCGCGCTATTGCTTTAGATAGCTCTGTCCTGAAAATACCAAGAACTACCGCCGCATTTTTATCTAAAGCAGGCCGAAGAAACGGCTGAGCCGGTATATTCCTAACGCCGTACTCTTGAGCCATTACTTTATGATGCTGCTTGCTGATCTTGCGCTTTGATCCATCTTGGTTCTTAACGCTGCGTTTAAATGAACCAACGGATGCTGTCACTACCGTATCACCGCTTTTGCCTCTTCGGGTCCGGATGGAAAGCGAGTCCTTCATGTCTCCAGTGTCGACCCTGGCATTTGCTTTTGCATCATCCAATACCGGGGCCATTGACTTTCTGGCAGCGAACCGAAGGGACTTAAAGCCCACTTCTCCACCTAGGTCAACTAGTTGCTCCTCTAGCCTATCCAGGCCCTGAATATTGAAATCAAGTTCCATTAATCAACCAGTCCGCACGTAATGATTAGGTCTCTACGGCGCCCATCAGGGTCAATAGGATGCCCCTTAATCTGATACTGGTCGCTCCCATGGATAACCCACATATCAGGTTCTATATCTGTTCGGTAGCGAACTCTGAAAGACACCGTTGAATTATTAGCTACATGCTCACTTGCCCATTTCTCTTTTCCTGAAATGTGCTTTTTAGCGGCCCACAGCGTGGCGACATCTGCACCGGGACCAGATTTGATCGAGCCGTATTGATCTTGGGCACCACTGGCCTGCTTTACTGTAATTCTGGTATTGAGTCGCCCAGCTCTCATGATTAGCGCCTTTAGATAACAGGAATTCGATAAGGGTTGAGTAAGCTGCTTACAGAGAACTCCATTTCAGATGTTACCTGACCCATGCTTACTGACTCTCTGTTCTCGAACCAATGCCCCACCAGCATGCGAATACATTGTTTAATCGCTTCTGGGACATCAGCAGCATCACCATAGCCACATGTAAAACTGACGGTTACTGGCTGCGGGTGATTAACTTTTGTAGATGGCCACCACTCATATGGGGAGATCTTGCCTACTGGTGAAGCAACATCGACAAAGTAATCAGCTGCATCTAGCGCTTGCTGATCGCTTGATAGATCCAAATACTCTACAGACTCAACAGATAGCAAGTTTGGTGTTAACTCCAGCTTTGAAGAGAACGGCCCAACATACTGTTTTTCCTGAGTAATGAGCGGCCTACCTGTGTACTGTTCACAGTATTCAGTAGCTGCCTTAATCATGCTTTCAATCAGCGAGTCTTCTTCAGTAATGTCGTCATCTACACGACACTGAAGGCGAGCTTCTGCCAGCGTGATTGGCTCTTCTGCAGGAGGTGTTGCTTGGATAATTGGCATTTACAAATCCTCAAATCTCACCGAAAGGCACTCTTTGAATGCCTTTGAGTGAAAGCGCTTATTGGCCGTTTGTCGGTTTCTTGGCTGGAGCCTTTTTAGCTGGGGCTTTTTTGGCCGGCGCTTTTGGCTCTGGCTCTTCAGGAGCATCGATTAACTCAGCCACTTCAAGCTGATCAATTGCAACCTCGGCACAGCGGTCAGACACTTCGTGCTCACCTACTTCGTAGGTATTCACAGCATTGCCATCATCAGAATGCTTAAATTGCTTATTAACTTTGATAAAAGGCATGGGACTACCCTCAAATAAAAAGGCCCCGAAGGGCCTTTATTAATCTTTCCAACTTAAGCGAATTAAACGCTCAGAGTCAGAACCTTAACTGCATTGGAGTCAGTCAGCATGCCGCCTACACGTTTCGTAGTGTAGAAGCCTACATTAGGCTTGTTGGTGTACGGATCACGCAGTACTCGAGTACCCATACGGTCAACGATAGTGTAAGCACGGTTGAAGTTACCGAACATTACAGAGTTAGCGTCTGCTGCTACGTCTGCCATATCTTCGTTCTCCGCAATGCCGTAACCCAGCAGCGCAGATGCTTCGCCTGCTTGAAGCCCAGGAGCCCACAGGTAGTTACCCTGACCGTCTTTAAAGGTACGAATCTTGTGCAACACGTTACCGTTAAACATCCACTGAGCACCTGTGCGGTAACCCTTCTTCAGTTTGTAGATAACAGATAGCAAGTCATCACCATCGAAGTCACCAGCTGTGCCCGAATGGATTTTCTGTAGCGTTCCAAAAGCACGGGCCGCATCATCAGTTGTAGCCAGTGTATTCGCCAAGATCCCTTTCGGCTTATTCGTACCATTACCATTCAGGAATGCCAGGCTTTCTTGCTCTGCAAATTCGCGGGCAACTTCACCAGACAGCCATCCCTCAGCATCGAAGAACATATCATCCAGCGATGTCTGAGTAGCCTGTGGGTTAGCGTAAATCTCACCCATAGTCGCTACGATCTGAGTCAAAGTTGGTGTATCAGTTTCTGGTCGTGCTGATGTTTCACCTACCCAGCCAGAACCTGCTCCGCCCAAATTAACTAGTCGCTTATAATCCGATGTTCCAATCGTGATTACATTGCACACCTGACGCATTGGGGACATATCGCGCTCAAGCTCGATAATATTACGATCAAGCTCTTCTGGTACTGCGTAACCACCATCAGCATCAGTACCAACATTAAGCGCTTTCATTTCCAGATCACGCAAGCCGTCTTCTGTACCTTTGCGAACAAACGAACCAAATGCGGTTTTGTGCTCAGTAACATGTTTATTACTGTCGGAACCACCACCCGGACGCTTCAGATTGGCAAGCTCATCTTCCAGACCTTTTTTGTAGGCCTCCAGTTCGTCCAGCTTGCCGTTTAAAGTATCGACCTGGCCTGCCAGCTTGCCTTTTTCAGACTCCAGAGCATCAACTCGCTTATCGTTCTTTTCCTGGAACGCGGTGAACTGACCTTTCAGCTCATCAGCAACTTCCTGAATATCTTTTAATTCAACACCCATGATTATTCTCCTGCGAATACATTGGATAGGGATTTAAGGGAATTCAGTGCTTGTTCTGTTTCAGCATCTCGCGGACTCAGTGCACCGTAGCCTTTCGCCATAAAGGCTTTGGCTTGAGATCGGGACAACCCAACATCTCGCAGGGTTCGTTCCATTTCGCTTGGGCGAGGTGTTTCACCTTGCTCCAAAGCATTTTTAACATCAGATATGCGAGCCTCGTCATTAGCAGGAAATGTCACAAGAGACACTTCCCAGAGATCGATATCTTTTAGAATGAAAGCGTCTTTCTCGCTGTCATATTCATAATCGTTAAGCACGTACCCGATAGACAAGCCGCCCAAAGAACCCACTTTCATATGTGCGTGTGCTCGTTTAGCAAGTGGATCGTCGTCAATGAGTAAACGGCCTTTAACGTAGAGGCCATTTTCGTCCTCTTTCATCTCGGTATAGATACCGATTGGCTCACTAATCTTGTGCTGCCATAACAGAGCCGGTAACCGTTCTTTCTCTTCCCATTCACTTAGTGATTTAGAGAAAGCGCCCTTAATGACAATATCGGAATAGCTATCTTTAACGCCAAAGACAGAGCCATAGCCTTCAAACTCGCCCGCATCATTAACGCTCTTAATTTTTAGCGGTACATCAAGCCTTTTTTTTAGCATCGCCATTTGCCTCTGGTTTTGCAGTCATATTGAGAGGAGTTAGGTAAATATCACCGCCATCACGCGGGTCCATTTCTTCAAGCTTTCGGCAGTCATTGGGGCTTAATATTCCCCAGTTGATGGCCTGCCCGTATGATTCATAACGGGATTTCAGATCACCACGCAATAACGCACCAGCGTTGAATTTTGAGTAGTACTTGCCTTGGTCTTCAGCTCGCAGCAGACCTACATTCACTCGGTTTTCTATGCGCGTTAGGTAAGGGACAAGTGAGTAATTAACAAAGGAAAGGCCCAAGTGCTCAATGTTGCTGAACGTAGCCTTCTCCAAGTTTGCCACCAAATGAGGAGGCACCCTGTAAATTGCACAGATTTCGTCGCGCTGAAACTTGCGGGTTTCAAGAAACTGGCTGTCCTCAAGATTTAGGGATACAGGTTTCCAATCCAGCCCCATTTCCAGAATCATAGGCTTATGAGCATTAGTTAAGCCTTCGTGATTTTCTTCGAACTGGGTTTTAAGTCGGTCAAATGCCGGGTCTGACAGCTGCTGATCAGTTCGCAGTACGCCAGAGGTAACCGCTCCGTTCTTAAACAGGCGAGAACCATGCTCTTCAGTGGCAAGCCCTAAGCTCACCGCCTCTCTGGCGTAAGCTATTGGATTTAGTCCATTGAGCCCGTCTAGGGTTAAAGTGCGAACATGCCATATCTGATCCTGTGTAAGATCTTCTTTGGCGCCGTTCTTCCAGGTAACTTCATAAACAGGCTGGTGATCCACCAGCTTTGGCTTAACGGAGGCAGGATCAATAGGTAAAAGCTCTTTTACTTCACCGAAAACCTTTACCTTGTATGCGTAGAAATTACCACGAAGGCAAAGGCACGCTACAAGCAACTCCCAAAATTCTTGCGCCGTCATATAGTTGTTTGGTGCAACTGAAAGCAGCGGATAAAGCTTGTGACTAGTGGCAGCCTTTTTGCTATCTCCGTCAAGCTCATAGAGCTTGCAAGGCAACATACCAACAGACTCTGAAAGTACACGCACACAGCCAAACACAGTGGTTAGTTGCATTGCTTTTTGGCTGGTAACCGCTCTACCTGTGTACGTGTCGTATCCGTACCCTACAGCCTGGGCAATTTTTTCAGGTGTATCGAGCACTTCCGGGCTTTTTCTCCAGAAGGCCAGTTTTCCTAAATTCATTAAAGTGTCCTGATGCCGTGGGTTTCCAGATGGTCTGAAAGCGTGTCTTCACGGCCTTCACTCAGCATTGAGCGCCCTATTGCCATAATGAGCGCTACAGCCCCATCTATTTTGTTGTCGCCTACTTCTTTAACAGGCCTTACAACATCGTCATTGCCGGGTAGGTGTTTTCCTACCGTGTTTGAAATACACCAGGTCATGATTGGGTTTCCATCATGATGGAAGCGCCCGTTATTAATCGCTGCTTCCAGCTCTTTCATTGGGTCGCTGAGATTGGTGTAGTTCTGAGTAATCGTTATTGGGCTTAACCCTTCATCAGCTAGATTGTGTGAAAGGTTTGTTGCGCCATGTGGGTCTATTGGCGTCTCTACTACTGGCGATGTTTCAGTAATATCCTGAACAGATGCCAGGATTTCACGATAATCGATCTCAGCCCCATCTGTTGGGATCATGACTTGTTGGTTAACCCAAGCCTGATAGCGTTCTGAGAGTCGCTTATTATCGTTATCAAAAACGGTGTCTTCTGGAATCCAGAAGTAAGGAGATACACAGTAGTAATGAACCCTGCCGTCTATTTCACGCTTGAATAGCGGAACACCAGAGTTCATATCCAACTTACGGGCCAAGTCGAGCCCGAAAATACATTCCTCTCCCTGGAACTGATCAAGCGATAAGCTTTTGTCTTCGCATTCCTTCCACTTTTCCATATTGAAAAAAGCGGTTTTGGATTGAACCCAGAGGTTAAGATGCTTGGTTTTGAATGTATTTACATGTCGAGGGTTTTTAATCGCCCTCTGTTGCTGGCCTAAAAGGTAATCCTCATAGACCGAAACGCCCATGTTTGGATTTGCTTTCCGTAGCGCCTCTGGCGTTGTCCAGTCATCACCTTCATCAATGGTGTAAATGATGCCAAACAGCTCATCATCAGGCGTAATGCCTTCGAGCATTTCTATGCACCGCTGGCGGTGCTCATAGCACGGGCCAGCAATATCAAAGCCCGCAGTTGTGATGGCCCAGAGCAAAGGCTGCTCACGTGCGCCCATGCCGGTTATCATGGTGTCGTACAGAGAATTATCTCTGTGCTCGTGGTACTCATCCACGATAACGCCATGAGGTGAACTACCGTCGCCTGGGTCACCAATAACCGGTTCAAAACGGGCATCATCTGTCGGTCTATTTAGGTTCTTGGCGTTAACCTCAATTCCAAAATACGAGGTCAGGTCAGGTGTCCTTAAACACATCTGCCTAGCAGGTCGAAAAACCTCCCAAGCTTGCTTCTCAGTGGTGGCGCCAGAATATACTTCAGCGCCTGCCTCATCATCAGCAGCAAACAAGAACAAGCCTGCACCAGCTGCTATGGCTGACTTGCCGTTCTTACGAGCTATTTCAGAGTAGGCTTCGCGAAATCTACGAAGGCCTGTTTTCTTTACCTTCCAACCAAAAACACAGCAAAACTGGAATAACTGCCAAGGCTCCAGCACAAGCTTTAAGCGCTGTTGGGCCCATTTGCCTTTGGTATGCGGTAGAAGCTGAACAAACTTACAGGCTCGTTCAGCCTCATCTTTATCGAACTTAAATTTGAAGTTCTTTTTCTTTGATTCTTTAAGGTCAGCCAGATGACGCTTACAAGCAAGAATCACATATCTGCAAGCAGGGATTCGGCCTGCTACCACATCACGCGCGTATTTATTAGCAGCGTTGACGTTTGGGTAACTTGCCATTTACTAGAATCCATGGAATTCATTACCTCCGCCGCTGCCATCTGGGTTAATAAACCGCCCTCTTGAGGCAGGATCTAACCCAAGCAAAGCTCCAAAGGTCGCCATCTGGCGTGCCGCTTCATTCTTTGCAGTGAGGGCTGGATTTTTCACATAGCCACCTTGAGATCCCATTACTGTTAGGCCTTCTTTGGCGACTTCGATATCAGCTTCTCGGAAAACACCATATGCAGAACAGAACACTTCAAGGTTATGGATATCGGTTCCGGAAAGAATCTTGTGCTCACACAAAACCGGACAAACCCTTAACCACATTTCCTCAGCTAGGCCAGTGATCCATTCGGGCGGATCTATATTGGTAATCTTCTCGAACTCAATGGCCTGGTTGTTCGCATGCTTGCTGCCCGAAAGAAGCTTTTGCTCATTCGGTTTTGGCTTACGTCCTCTGGCCATAACTCGCTCTGGTGAATTTTTTAATTTTGTCCGTGTAAAAATTTGACTGAGGTGGCGGTGTCCGGGCTCGAAAGTTGTAGAGATTTGACCCGCCCCTCCCCATCAGGAGTTTCTGGCTCGCGCTCTCTGGCTTTCCTGCTGGGTCTTTCTGTCGTTACACTTGCGGCAGATCATCTGAAGGTTGTCGTCTGTTGTGCGACCTCCCTCGGCTTCTGGGATGATGTGGTCACAGATAGTACCCGGAACCATCAGGCCAGCTTTCAAACAGATCTGGCATAGTCCTTTATCCCTTTCTTTGATTCGTTCTCTGATTCTTCGCCAAGGTCTGCCGCCTCGACCTCTGCCAGCTCGTCCACTCGACCAAGCTTTAGCTTTATGTGCGTGCGCTTCACAGTAGCCGTGACGCTCTGTTGTTGTGCCAGCGCAGCCACGAACTCTGCAGGCTCTTGGTATTGAGGCAGGCATTAATATCTAAACTCTGGTGGCAGTTGTCGATTGTTACGCTCTGACTGATAAGCCTCTTCGCAGTGGTAACCGCGCCAGTAGAACCGACCATAGTCAGCCTGCCAGAAGAACAGCACGTTAATCAGATGCATGAATATGCCGTACCACTTGCCGTCCCTGTGTGCTCGGTAGCACATGCTAGAGATAGTCTCATCAGCCCAGAAGATAGTTTGCGAGAATGGGTAAGCAATCAGGCCGATCAAGGCATTAAGCAATTGATCGAGAGCAATCAATACTTGAAGGAGCTGCTTAAGATAACCCACTGCTGAAGACCTTAGATATAGAGAAATATAGAGGTTCCGCCGTGTTTCCTCTCGCCCCGTGGTTATCTGGTAGAGCCAGGGTCACCGGCGCTATCAGACCACTCTTTGATCTTTTGCTTGTCGTTATTGCTGGTGGCTAACGCAGCCTCACAATCAGCGACATAATCACCCCACGTACCATCTAGTCTAGGCAGGGGAGCAGGTACAAGCCATGCGTCAGGGACTGGCTCTCGCTCCACCACGGTCTTCACCACGGTAGTTCCGCACCCAGTTAGCAGCAGAATCATCAAAATCAGAACCAGCACAAACAGATGCTTTCTGTAACTGCCTGCGTAAGTCATCACTGTTTCTCTGTAGGGTTTGATTTTCGATACGGGTCTGAGCAAGCATCTTATTAGTAACTGCCTGCTTAGCTTTGTGTTTACTCTGTTCAGCCACCATATCGATTACAGATTGCTCTAACTGCTCATTCTCGGACTGAAGCTGCCCATTGCGGCTGACCTGTTGATATAACAGCGCCATAGTTACGGCCAGCATTAGAATCATGATTGCTACTGATCGCATGACTGCTTAGCCAGTATCTGGATCTCTTGACGCTTGTAGTACCAGTTCACAGCGAACGTAGCTACACCAATAAAGACACCAATTGCGCCATAATTGGCATTAAGGAACTGCAAAGCATCACCGGCCACCAAGCCAGTTGAAACAGTATAAGAAGCGCCAGACGCTACTTTTGCAGCCAAGGCGGAAGGATGGTCAATATTCACAGCCTTCCCTCTTACTTGATGCCAGATAAACATAGGCTTCGCTCCGACTCGCGTCGATTAACCAGCCCTGGTAGCTTTACCCCTTTCGCGTATACCCAGCGAGGGAGTTCATTACAGGCACCTGCCCGGTCGCCATCATTTAGCTTTCTGAGCAATGTGCTTTTGTTGAAGTTGGCCATACCTACGTTATAGGCAAACGATGTATATGCGGCCTGCTCCTGTTTGGATAGAGGCACTACAACCGAGTTATTAACCTGAAGTCCGAATCCTACGACTTCATCTGTAAGTAGCGTCTCACACTCTTCCATAGTTGCGGTGTCACCCATCTTTACATCATGGGTATAACCAAAGCAGATAGTAGGGATGCCAACAGGATCTTCATAAGCAGTGGTTCGCACACCCTCAAACCCTGCTACAGCAGTTAAGGCTATAGCCAGCCATGTTTTGGGGCGCTTAATCACTTCTCATACTCCAGAAACTAAAAAGCCCCGCTGATTAGCGAGGCTCAATAAAAAGGGAGAGCGCTTTTAGGCAACTCTCCCAACTTACAAATCAGGGTAGTCTTTTTGTGTAGAAAAATCTACACATTACTGAATATTTTTACAGGCTGTATAAATAAACAGCTACGAATGGTCGATTTTCTCAAAAGCTTCGTGCGCAGAGATAATTACCGCCACAAACCGGTCTGTGAGCGGGCCTATCTTATCTGCTGCTTCTTGATAAACCTTCTCTCCATTGCGAAATGCACCAAGAGCAAGAGATGAATCAATCAATACCTCTGAATTAATAGAAAGCCTTACATTCACGGATTCTCGCATGGCCCTATCAATTTCCTTCTGAAGCTCTTCAAAATGCGGATAAACCCTAATTAGTTTGCGCATAGCCAGGTCTAACTCATGATGCCTAGAATAGTATTCACTGATCTCAGTGGCGGGGTCAGATATATTGAGCCGCACCACCGGCCTAAAGTGCTCTTCTATTATGCCGCCTGTCGGAGCCAAACAAGACCTAGGGAAACTCTGAGCCATTGACATTGATCCCGCTTGAAGAGTGTTCCACTTATCTTTATAGGCGCTCAAATACCCTATTACAATCACCTCTAGTTCTTCGGCTCTCTGGGTCTTTAACAGAAGATATTGCCGTTTCGCAACCAGAAAGCTCAAGGCAGCAGAAACCGCAGCCGCTACCGCTGCAAAAAGCAATAAAATATCGTCTAGCCCAAAATCACTTAAAAAACCTTGATTTGTACTCAGAACACCTGCTGCTAAACAAAACCCAATCAGCGCGGAAACAATCATTGCCGTAATAGTGTCAAAATCCAACTTCATTAGAATTCCATCCTTGATTATTTGCCGCCGATTATATTACCAATTAAGCAGCCGCCACTAGCACCGAACTCATCTGATTAAGCTCTATCAGATCCTTTATAAACTTCTCAGCAGCGCATAGATTTGTATGAAAGCTCTTGCGCGAAATGCCCACCAGCTCAGCCAGTCTTTCCATACCATGGCGCTCACTGCCGTCTATCTGCGGATCAGGGCGGTTTCTCAGCAGAACAAAAGCAAACAGCACGTCATGGTTCCGCCCGCTCTTGTCCTTCAGTAGCTCCATAGCTTTACATGACCAAACTGTTTTAGGGTCGTTCGGCTGATCAAACATCATACTTAGCTGGTGGATCATAGAGCCATTGCTATTCCCGCCACCATTTGAACAAGGGAGATCCCCGAGATAATCAACCATCTGCCCCATCATATGTTCTGCTCGCCAGCCAATATCTTGATTAAGCTGTTTAACCATCTCTACAGAGATATACCGGTCTACAACATTAATCACGTCAGCACTGATTCGATCTTTGCACATGGTTAATCCATCCTGAATTTGCCACCAGCAATAGTGGGCATATTTTCTGGGTATCGTTGATTGGGATCTGTTTCAGCCTGTCGCTTAAGCTGCTCTTTGAGGCATCTAACTTCAGACTTAAGGTGCGATATCGTTTTAGCCATAGCTGGAATCAAGAGGTCTTCAGGCACCGGCTCACCTGTATGAGCATTAACAACACCACTGCCATTGCAGTTAGCGCATTGCATTTCATGGTATAGCCCCTTAATAACCCCGCTCTTGCAGTCATCAATATCGCAAGGCTTAAGCTTGGGTAGATTTAGCTTAAGAGCCGGTCCGGATGATTTAGCCACCAGCAACCCCTATGGTCTGAGGCATTGCTAAATACTGATCAACCTCATCTCGGATAGCATCAAACCCTTTGCAGAGAACAGCTCTATAACCCTGCGCATTAAGCCTGCTAAGCCATTCCTTTTGGGTTTTCTGAACGCCTGAGTTATGTGGCGGTGTTGCTTTGAGTTCGATATACAGGCCTAGATACCCACCACGAGCAACAGCTATACAAACATCAGGGACGCCAGCCTTAACTCCTTGAGCCTTTAGCCTGGCGCCTTCTCTTGCTCCGCCCTTCCGAGAACCGCCATTCGGCACGTGGTAAGCCATATCGAAAACATCTGGATGACGTACACGCAGCCAGTTAAAGAAAGCTGCCTGCTCGTTTCCTTCTCTATCTATTGCCATTTATTCGCCCTCTTGCGTGCATATAAGACCAGATGGCCTACTAACCCAGTGTTATTTACTCAGTCGCACCGGTATCGTATTTTGTACAAACAACAACCCTAAACACCGTTGGATCATTTTCGCGGGAATATTGCTGCACAGCTTTCATCTCACTAAACGGAAGCTCGCTGCATTTTCGATCCAACTGGTATTTACATTTAATACACATACTTCCTTTCGGGTGATGAATTGTTGCGCCCACATTTCTCTCCTGATAAATAACAATGCAATTAAAACCGAACCTCGTTGGACTCGGTCGTCTTATCGCTGGGTTATATTTCTCTTGCCCAGCTTTCAGCATCTTTCTTTCTGCAATCACCGCAGACCTGATAAACCGGGCCGCACATGCCTTCTTCCATATCTCTGTATGGCTGGGTATCGTTTGCTAGCTTTCCACACCAGTTACAGGCGGATTCTGTTGTAGTGCTTACCTGTTGATCCTTTTGGTAACAAGATTCGCAGAGGTCGATATATTCAGCCCCGAAGGAATCTGTCTCACCTTGAATTCTGCGGGCTGCTGGCGCTCCGCAATCATCGCAAGCAATGCCTGCAGGCAATTTGTGATGACTGCCCGGTAGTGATCTTGTTGGGCCTGATACGTGTGCCATTCTGTACCTCGAAATATAACAATTCGCACCATCGTGACCGATGGCACATGTGCTCTGGGTTAAAACAAACTCGTTAGTGCACAACCCAGAAACCCAATCGGCACCAATACCAGAGCGCCCCAAAACACCACTGAGAATATTTTACAAGGCAGTTTTACTTGGCTCATCTCTACACCTCAAACCGAACAATAGTCACTTCATCAAAATCAGAGATCCGGCGTCCATAACATTCCTGAAGCTCTTTTCTCAGGCACTCAACGGAAGCAAATCCATCATTAACAGCATCCTGCATTGTCAGCTTATTGAAACGGGTGTATCTGATATCAGTGATAATCGGCGACTCTTCGCAATTAGCTTTCTCTACAGTGAAATCAACACCGCCTAGCCGGTACTCCTTTCGCCCTAGCCTGATTGTGGTCCGCTTACCTGTAGCAATCTTTTCGTAGTTCGCTGGAGTAAAATCAATAACTGTCTTTACAGCGCCTTCCATTGGATAACCTCTTAAGCACTTATTGTCAGGCCCCATATCAAAGGGGCAATTACAGTTAGGGTAGATACAGGTTTCAGTAGTCAAACCACTAATTCCATGCCCTTATAGGGAACCTAGAACGGTATATCATCGTCAAAATCATCAAACCCCTGTGCTGGTGGCGGAGTCTGCTGTGTCTGATCAGGATGATTAACCCCTTCCGGGTAGCCGCTTGGTCTTGTTCTTGGTGCTGGCTGAGCCTGCTGCTGCGGTGCTGGAGCTTGTTGCTGTCTTGGCGCTTGCTGTGGCTGCTGATTATTTGAATCGCCACGACCTCCTAGCATTTGCATCTGTCCATTCATATCTACAACCACCTCAGTGGTGTATCGATCATTACCGCTTTGGTCCTGCCATTTGCGAGTACGAAGAGCGCCTTCAATGTAAACCTGTGAGCCCTTACGTAGATATTCCCCAACCACTTCAGCCAAGCGACCAAAGAAGACAACACGGTGCCATTCAGTTCGCTCCTGTGGCTGGCCCGTCTCTTTATCTTTCCAGCTATCAGAAGTGGCAAGCGTGATATTCGTTACAGCATTACCGTTAGGCATATAACGAACTTCAGGGTCTCCACCCAGATTGCCAACCAGAATTACTTTGTTTACACCTCTAGCCATTACGCTGCACCCTCCTGCCCAGTAATTGGCAATAAATAAAAACGACCTATTCGCCCCACTGTTACAACGTGCGGTTCCTTAACCTCTATCCAATCATTCTTAAGATCATTCAGTGAGACTTTAGGTAATGGAGCCAAGGATTCCTTCTTGCGAATTTGGCCCCAGCGCCTAAGTGCGGCATAAACACCGCTTCTATCCAGCCCCAAAACCAAGGCAACCGAATCTGCCGAAAGGTCCTGGTTGTACAGCTGGATAATTTCCTCTTTCATGGACTCAAGATCCGCCTTTCTGCTAACAGTTAATCCGCGATTTACGGCGAACTGCCGAACAGTATCCCCATGGACACCAAGCTCCTTACCAAGCGATGAATAAGAGCGCCCGCGAAGAAGCTCAGCCGCAATGAATGATTTATGAGGCTCAAGAACGCTTGCCATCACGCCGCTCTCCAGTTACTTGTCATCATTCGAAGAGATAAATCACCTGCCAGCATCTCTTTGGTCAGGGTTTTCTCTTTCTGGCCCTGGTTAAAGTTTTCGCCCTTTTTGACTGAAGCAATCGCCTCATCAGCACTCACGCCATGCTTGTGCATATATTTAGCTCTCTGGAGGCCTAGGAGTGATGAGTCATGGTCACGATAAATATGGCTATCAAAGTCCCATTCGGATTCAGGCGTGTTATGTAGGTACTCCGCCATCCGCTGAACAGCTTTTTTGTGATCTTCGCTAATCTCTGCGCGAGTCATTCCTTTCTTACTCATAGGTCTCTCCTCACCAATCCGTATTTCGAACATCCATTACAGATGAGGTCACCGCTTGGCGCCCCGACTGCTTTTGGATCAGTTCGGTTTGTTTCTTAGCTAGCACCCGCTGGACCTGATTGATCAGCTTGTGCTCCCAGCTACCCTGACTGTTGATATCTCCACGGCCTTCCCAGAAGCTCCGGAACTCTGCCAAGATTGCTTGCTGCTCATCGTCTGTCAGTTGATCAATGCAAACCTGTTGTGATTTACAGCGCTCAAAGAAGGTGTCCCGAGGCAACCACTCGAAATGCATCTGGAAACGATCTTGTTTTGCTTTCAGTTGCGCAGCGCTTTGCAGATTTACATCAGTTTTGAAAACAGAGTGTTCGTGGGTGTCGGCTGTCGTGCTTTCGGTCTTACTGGGATAATTAACCCCTACACCATCACCGTCTCTGTTAATTCTCTGTTTATTCTCTGTAAACATCTGGTCAATTTGACTAGTTCTGATCTGGTCAGATTGACTAGCTCTGATCTGGTCATTTTGACTAGATGGGTTATTCAAATTGACTGATTCCATTTGGTCAGATTGACCAGATGCGCTTTCACTGGTCTCGGCGGCGGATACCGGTTCGATCTGGTCATTTTGACTAGATGCTTTATTACTAGGCTCGGACGGCTTGACTGGTTCCATTTGGTCAGATTGACCAGATGCACAACTACGGCTGCCCAGTTCAAGAGCAGATACGGCTGAATAGTCGATGGAGTAGTATTTCTTCTGATCAAAGCTGTTGCCCCCAAAATGGCGAGACAGCTTTTCAACACGGATCAGATTCATTTTCTTTAGATTCTTCACTGCTCTGCGAAGAGTGCTATCAGACCAAAACTTGAACTCAACCATCCAATCCGCATCAGTACGATAAAACCATTTGTAACCATCGTACTCCTGCTGAGACTGAGCTACCCAGAAATGAATCTGCTGAAGTACCAAGGCTTCATTCAGGCCGATGGCTTCAGCGAGGGATGGTAGAACCACCAAGGGTGCTTCAGATATGAGGAGATTACTCATCAGCAAGGCCCTTTATTGTCTGTTTGGTCAATACCATTACTCTCTACCTGCGTTTAACCTATACTCTCTGCCTAGTGACAGGCCTCGTTAAGAGGCGTAGTTATCCGTTATCCCTACCCTTACGGGCCTGTCACAACCACCAGCTTTTACGCTTTGTGACTTGTCACACTTTTGCAATTACTTAGATTTGTGACGTGTCACGCATCGGCTTACATGCCAATGGCACGAGTCTTCATACCAGGGTTTAGGTGCTTCAGATAAGCAACAGCCGCTGCAGTGCGGTTATTAACCCCTATTCGCTTATAGATTCGGTCCATGTGATCGCGAACCCCTGCCTCAGAGATACCAAGATCACAACCGATCACATAAAAGCTTTTCCCCTGAACAATCCCTTCCAGAACTGTTTTTTGTCGTTCGGTCAGTTGATCAACCTTTTTGCTTGGCATTGCATTACCTTCAAGTTTGTGGCGCCCCTAGTAGGATAAGAACCTACAACCGCCGGTGTAGAAGACCGATGCTCTATCCAGTTGAGCTATAGAGGCCTAATGCTCTTTAACCGTGAGCAACGGGCGGGTTATCCATTTTTGCGAGTGGTAAGCAAACCCTGCTAAAAAGGCACTCAATAAACACACTCATGAATATGCTTATTGGGTGCGACTGCTTACGCCAGTCAATCGGCTTTACTGTGTGCTCAGTCACTTAGGAACCAGAACCACTGATCAGGAATTAGTGATTTTCCAACCCACTTCAAAAGAAGCGAAGCCGTTATCAGCAAAAGACCCAGAGCCGTCAGGCCATCGGTATTCACTCCAATCACCAGGCACACCATCGTTATCACTGAAGGCGAACAAAGTTGATCCAGATGTGGATTGGATAGCGCTACCAGCAACCACTGCTTCCAGTGGCGGCTGCATCGATTCGAATAAAGGAATGTCAGGTGCGGCACCCGCAGCCAGGCCGGAATTTACAAGCTCAAACTGAGCCAGAGAGGTATCAGCAAAAACCGGACTTGAGTCCAGATCAGCTATAGCAGGCATACAAAAAGCAGCAGCGAGCGCAGTTGCCATGCCTACCAGTACATTTCTTACTTTCATGTGCTTTCTCCTATACAGGTTAATAAACACAGATTGTTTTAGTGGGGCTAAACCCCGTCACCACCAAAGCCCCAATTAAGGGGCTTAAGTTTGCCTCCCATTTCGCCCACCAGCGGGAGGTATTCTGGCGTTCAAGGTCATCACCTTGGGCTACTGCTTATTCACTTGCCTGCGCTTTTACGTGTCCACGGCATAGCCGGTAGGAAGAGGACTTAACGGGTGCTGGGAGAGCCTTAGCCAAGGGAGTTGAAAACCCGACTAAAGCGCACCGCTAACAAAACAAGCATGGCGAACAGATAGCGCTGTACCGCTCTACTTATGGCCTTGCTTCTTTAAAGGCTCTCATTGAAAGCCCTTAAAAAAGC
>NZ_JAAEQH010000268.1 GCF_024231755.1 Neptuniibacter sp. | reverse complement strand
GCCGGAGGAGTAACTACATTTGTGACTCCACCTACCAGCAGCCCGGTGGTAGATACACCTGCAGTTGCAGAGCTAATCAAAGACCGCTGCCAGGAAGCTGGCAAGATGCGCATTTTGCCAATGGGTGCTCTAACCAAAGGTTTGGAAGGCGAACAGCTAGCGCCTATGGCCGCTCTGGCATCATCAGGCTGTGTTGCGTTCAGCAACACCCGCAAGCCAATCGCAAACTCACTGATTCTGATGCGCTGCCTGGAATACGCAGCAACGCACGATCTATTAGTGATTTTCCAGGCTCAGGATGCAGCACTGGCAAAAGATGGTTGCATGCATGACGGCAGTACTTCAACTCGCCTAGGCCTGAATGGCATACCTGAGTCAGCAGAAACCATTGAAGTAGCTCGCTGCCTGTTACTTACAGAACAGACGGGCGTTCGCGCTCACTTCGGACAGCTTTCCTGCGAACGTTCGGTGCGTATGATCAGCGAAGCACGTGAACGCGGATTACCGGTTACAGCGGACGTTTGCATCCAAAACCTGCTGCTAACCGATGAGAACGTCAACGGTTTCCACAACGAGTTCCACCTGATTCCCCCTCTACGAAGCCAACTCGACCGCGCAGGTCTGATCCAGGGGCTACTAGGCGGTTCAATTCAGGCAATATGCTCTGATCACCAGCCACATGAACGGGCAGCTAAAGAAGCCCCATTTGCTGATACAGAGCCGGGTATGATTGGCTTGGAAACTTTGCTGCCGCTATCACTGCTTCTGGTTGAGCAGAATATGCTAGAGCTACCACAGCTTATTGAAAAACTGACCTCTGCCCCAGCAAAAATCCTGGGCCTTGAATCAGGTACGCTGGAAGTGGGTAAAGATGCTGATATCTGTATCTTTGACCCAGAAGCAGAATGGCAACTCACCCCGGAGTCCTGTCATTCTCGCGGTAAAAACACACCATTTATGGGTTACCCGCTGAAAGGAAAAGTGACCACAACCCTATTCCAGGGCGAAGTCGTGTATTCCGCATAACTCAGTGCGCTAAAAACAAAAAACCGTGGTAATAACCACGGTTTTTTATTCTTCAGCAAGTAAGAGTTACATACTCTTCACACCTGCATCCCCTTCGTTATGAAGATAGTCATCTTCTTCCTGCAAGCTAAAAGACATTGTATCCTCTTCCATTGCTAGCTCGGGGTTTGTTTCTGCACTCAGTTTAATCATCAGACGTAGATCATTCGGTGAATCTGCATGAGCAAGTGCAACATCATAAGTAATCACACCATCTCTATATAAAGCAAAGAGAGCCTGATCGAAGGTCTGCATGCCAAGGTTAGTGGATTTCTTCACAACCTCTTTGATCTCATGTACTTCACCCTTACGGATCAGATCCTGAATCAATGGCGTATTGATCAATACCTCGATGGCTGCACGGCGACCTTTACCATCTTTGGTTGGGAGCAACTGCTGCGCAATAATTGCTTTCAGGTTCAAAGACAGGTCCATCCACAACTGATCATGATGTTCAGGCGGGAAGAAGCTGATAATACGGTCCAACGCTTGGTTCGCATTATTGGCATGCAGGGTTGCCAAAGTCAGGTGGCCAGTCTCAGCAAATACCAAACCATGCTGCATCGTTTCTCGGGTACGAATCTCACCCATCAAGATCACATCTGGAGCTTGGCGCAGAGTATTCTTCAGTGCAGTGGCGAAAGATTCAGTATCAATGCCTACCTCACGCTGAGTAATAATACTCTGCTTATGTTGATGGATATATTCAATGGGGTCTTCAATCGTGATGATATGACCACGGTGATTAGTGTTACGGTAGTCAATCATCGACGCCAGAGATGTTGATTTACCTGTCGAGGTTCCCCCAACAAACAGAATCAAACCTCGCTTGGTCATAGACAGGTCACGTAGGATAGGCGGTAGATTCAGCTCGTCAAGACTAGGGATATGGTCATTGATCTTCCTTAGTACCATACCCGCTGAGTTACGCTGCATAAAAGCAGACACACGGAAACGTCCTAGCCCCGGCGCACTTATCGCAAAGTTACATTCGTTAGTACCCTCAAATTCAGCCAACTGCCTATCGTTCATGGTGCTATACACCAATGCCCGTGACTGAGAAGGTTTCAGAGACTCTTTGGTCAATGGTTTTAACGTTCCATCAGCCTTAATTGTCGGTCGAGCCCCAGCGGTGACAAACAAGTCCGAAGCATCCCTTTCAACCATCACTTTAAGTAGTTGCGTAAAATCCACGCTTTATCTCCTAATTACCCGCTAGAACTGCTGAGGGTTCTGCGCACGCTCACGTGCGGTCTCACGGGAAATCATACCTTTTTGCACCAG
>NZ_JAAEQH010000267.1 GCF_024231755.1 Neptuniibacter sp. | reverse complement strand
TCCGAACAAGGACGGAACAAGGACGATTCACAGATGAGGATCAAGACGATCGTTTCCTGCGGAGCCAGAGAAAAAGGACGATACACAAAGACCAAGACGAAGATGAGATGTAAGCTATTGAGCTTTGTCTGTATCGTATGGTTAGATATCGAACTTGATAGTCCACTCTGCCTTGCGAGCCCCCTCAGTGTATCACTTTAAGTGTAAGCTGGGGACCAGCTTTCATTGGTAAGAGGGATGTTGAGAAATCAGTTCGACCCTTCATGTCATATAGGCAATTCTGGCCTTGTTTAGTTTCGCGTATGGTATTTTGCATCCGTATTTGTGTTCATGAGATAACCTGGGTAGGGTGGCTTAAGCCATTATGCCCAGACTTCTTTGGTGTTTACACTTTTGCTTTGGTTTGCATAATACACGGCATAAGTAGTTAGCCGCTGCCATATATGGCTTTGTTTGTTTCTTGTTGCTAGCCGGCTCACTTCTCTTAGCATGCAAGGGACCGCCATTGATGTGTGTGTGCCTGTAGCGGCTTTGCGTGGTTGCCTGTGGGCTGTTTGGTTCTTTTCTGCCTGTGCGCTGCCGTCTCGATTCTAGCGTAGAGACTGGCGGTCGGCTGTTTGGTTTGTGCATGCATAATTGATGAGCTTTCTCTTGCTCAGAGGCCAGAGGCTGCTAAAGCAGTCGCGCACCCCCGCAATCATTATTATTATATTATATTGATATTGACATGCGTATTACTCACATTGTTACTTATATTACATTGATATTGGATATTGATATTGTACTATCGAGTTGGTCTGTTTGCTGTTTAGTTAGTAGTGTACATAAAGTCTACCTTAACACCAGTCGCTCATGGGGTTT
>NZ_JAAEQH010000266.1 GCF_024231755.1 Neptuniibacter sp. | reverse complement strand
TCTTCTTTAATTAGCTGCTCGTAATCAGCAGCTACATTTTTAATATCAATCATGTCTGTCATGGGGTTCCCCAATCTTTATTGTTTTTCACTACACTACTTGCGTTAGTCCGACCGTTTACTCAGGTACCGGAAGATCAGCTGGCTGATCCCAGGGAGTTTTCACAGGTCGGTTAAATAAGCTTTCTGTCTGGAAATGACTCATCTTCCAGGCGTTTCCTTCACGTCGAAACTCAACCGTGAGTCGAGCACTGCTCAACTGGGAACGGCCATCGCTGAAGGTGGATGTCTGTAACAACGCCCAACTGCCCTGCGCCTGATCACCGCTCACATCAATCAATTCACTGGTGAGGAAGTGAACGTTGGTCTCGAAGTGCGCCGGTGGCTTGGTATATTTGGCAAACATGGCACGGATCTTTTCCGCACCCTCATGAGCACCGAAGGTAGCTCCGTAACGTTTGCCTTTGCCCTGCCAGACTGCATCTTCAGTAAACAGATCCATCAACGGGTCCAGATCGAAACCAGCATCCAGGTTGTCACACAGGTACATGTAGCGATTCATGCAAGCACGAACACTGTGTTCATCCTCAAATCGCTGGAGTTTTGCCTGCATCTGTTCCAGTAACTCCTGATCAGTCATTTCAAGTAGCTCTCTAATCTCTTAACCGTTTAGTTCTGGCTTTATGCTCAGGAAGGTACTTCCAGTTCACGCCCAATACGCGCTTCAACTTTGCAGTACTTCCACAGCTTGTAAGTGCCGTCACCAACAGGTGTCGTACGGAAGAAGTTGCAAGCCTCAGTCACAGTTTCCAGATCAGGCACATCTGCCATGATGTAAGCTGTCCAAGGAGAGGAAGTAGATGGACCTACCTGAATACGGTCGTCATCCATAATGCCCAGTACGTTAACGCCCGGCAGTTCAGCAATGCCCTGCATCATGGCGCTGAACGCCTGCCATACTTCGCCCATTTCCTGCTGAGTCGCGTCCATGAAATTTTGGTTAACACCAATACAGAACAAGACACGGTGCAATTTGTTTTCGCTCATAACATTCACTCAATTAAGTAGTTAGTAGAGAATTACAGGTAGCCTGGTAGCGGCTTATGCCCAAAGCACATCGCACCTGCATTTTTGTAAGTAATAGCCCCCATGAATGCGTGCTGAGTACACATCGCAGAATCACGCAGAATGCGGGATAGAGGGTGATCGTTATACGCACCCGTCATACCTGTAACCTGATAAGCAATACGAATCGCTTCCGCGCATTCGTGAGTCAGGTTAGTAGCAGCAAGACGGATCATGCTGATCTGATGATCAGTTGGCGCACCACCCTCGGTGATGGCAGACCAAGCATCTTCAGTTACTTCATAGAAGAAGGCGCGGGATGAACGGACTTTTGCTTCCGCTTTAGCAATTTCAATCTGCACATACTCACGTTCGCCCAGATTTGGAGCTCCGGTAACAGATTTACGACCTGCCGCCATCTCCTGCACAACATCCAGAGCTTCACGTGCAAGACCCAGTGTCGTTACCGACAGAACCTGTGCCGCAAACGCCAGAGATGGGTACTTAAAGATAGGATCATTTAGATTAGGTTTGCCGCCTCGGGTAAAGGTCCACTCTTCAGGCACCACAACATTATCAACAACAAGGTCATGACTACCTGTACCCACCATGCCGATCACATCCCAAGTGTGTTCGATGGTCAGTTTTTCACGCGGCATTACAGCCATACGTGGTAGAGATTCGCCGTCGTCTGGCATGATGCCTACGCCACATACAGAAGCGCCCATGCAACCACTACCAAACTGCCAGCGGCCTTTAACCTGGAAACCACCTTCAACGCGTTTAGCTGGCTGCGGCGGGAAGATACCACCGGCAAATACAACATCCGGAGTCTCTTTCCATACCTTCTCAATGGTTTCAACAGGCAGCGATGCCAGATAAACCGGGTTCATACCAAAGCTAGCCACCCAACCAGATGAACCATCTGCAGCAGAGATAGCCTCAACCATCTGCAGAAATTCCATTGGGCTTTTCTCATCACCACCAAAGCGTTTAGGCACTAAGGCACGATATACACCGATCTGTTTGAAGCGCTCGATAATATCCTGAGATATATATTTTTGATCCTCAAACTCCTGACGGCGGGTTCGGATATCAGCCAGTAGAGAATCAAACTCTACCGCCCCGCCCCAGAGGTTTTTATCAATTACATTGGAAGACATTATTCAGAACTCCACACATTGTTTTGTTGTTATTTGACTTTAGGAATTACGGCGCCGATTAAACGCGCAACTTCACACACCAGCTCGTCCTCACCTTTGCGACCAATCAGCTGTAATCCAGCCGGACGGCCACCCTTAGCGAGCAAGGGAATTGAAAGCGCTGGATGCCCAGAAAGATTAAAAGGCCTTACCAGCGCCGAGATATTCAGATCAGTTTTTCCCGCTTTGGCGTCACTCAACAGCATCGGGAAAGTTGGTAAAGTCGGCATCACCAGCAGATCAACCTGCTCAAGAAGCTGATCTACCTCGCGGGTGAAAGAACTACGTACCAGCTCCGCCTCAGTGATATCAGTGTCAGCTACTTGAGATGCAGCCTTAAGACGAGACTCAACATCCGCGCCCAGCTTGCCAGTCGCAACCAGGTCACCAAATGCCTGCCAGGTTTCACGACTTATCAGGGACATGCCCGCACGGAACGCAGCATCCATACCCGGTAGCGACAGATGCTCAGGATCAACATCCGCTTTATGCAGGGCGCTATATACCGCAGCCCAAATGACCGAATCTGCCTTTACATTTACCAAGCCAAAGTTCACGCCCGAAAGATCATTCAACTGCACCGGTTTAAAGCTGGAATCAATAATGCGCATCGCCTCGATCAGCACCTCAGCGCTGTCGGCGAAAGGACCTACGCAATCGAGCGTGGTCTGCTCTGGCTGAACACCTTCACGGCTGACACGACCAAAAGTGGGTTTAAAACCAAACACACCACAACAAGTCGCAGGTACACGAATAGATCCGCCTGTGTCAGTACCTAAAGAGAAATCAGCCAGGGAGTTGGCAACTGCAACCGCAGAGCCGCTGGAAGAGCCGCCAGGAATAAAATCTGGAAAACGATGGTTCACCGGTGTGCCGGCCCACTCATTTAAGCCAGTCATACCAAATGCCAGTTCATGCATGGTGGTTTTACCCGCCAGCTTACAATTTGCATCCAGTAGAGCCTGTACAACAGCTGCGTTGGTTTCGGCTGGAGCGGCATCTGCCAGTGCAGGACTACCCGCTACCGTAGGGCTGCCCGCCACATCAATTGAGTCTTTAACTGCCACCGCATAATGACCGCCATTAACTGCGTGGCAATCACCGGTATCAGAAAACTGTTGAACCAAAACACACACTGTCTGCACCCATCACTATTAAATTATTTATTTTTATTATTGCGTCGGACTGATCTGTCAGTTGATCTGGTCAATCGATCTCGCCAGTCCGCGCTTAAGCAGTGAGAAAATAATCGTAATATTCACTTGAAATGTCAACTAAATAAAAGCGAATTTTTTTCCTATTTTTTCGCCAAAAATACAGACAAAACCAAGATCAAAAAAATTAATCCTTTAAATTCATGGCATTAAAATAAGCAGATACCTACACCATGAAAGTAAACTTTTTTCGCCTAGCAAAAGGCAAAACGTAAAAAAGATAATTTTTGCTGCGCAGCACAACGAAAAAAGTTATAAAAAAATGGCTTTTTGTAAGCATTAGAAAGGTGGAAAAAGGACTGAAATAAGCTCAGAGAAGAACCCTATCTGGAGTTAGCAACAACTTAGATAAGAAGATCAGGGCACACTCCCTTTCCCATCTGTGATGCTGAGCACTGCAAGATTTAATCGAAAAGGGGCGAAGCCTGTTTGAGGCCCTTACAGGCCGAGTAATACGTCCGCCAGCGGACACCCTTCGGGCCAGCTAACGCTGTTAAACTTAAAAGTTTGTGTCAGCCCCGATTAAATCTGAAGCGCACAAGGGAGTTGGCGAAGCCAACCAAGCAGTTGGGTCGGCTTTGGGGTGTCGGGGTATTTGCCGAAACAAATACCCCGACTCGCTATTAGCGAAAAGAGCATTATGACAAATAAAACAGTATCTATTTAGGCTAAGCCTGGAGGACGAAAACACCCAGAAAAAATAGAAATTTAGTTTGGAGAAACAGCACCAAAAAAAGAAAACTACTCAGAAATATTATCGAAGAATTGATTCAGGAACCGGGTAGCACGTGCAATCTGGGCATCAGTCAAACCTTTAAAGGCTCGCTCGAACAACTCTTCCGTCTGCTCGCGCACCAGAGACACCTTGTTGTGCCCCTCTGCACTCAAGGAGACAATCATCACCCGACCGTCATCCTCTGATTGCTGGAGTTTAACCAACCCCTCATCACGCATCCGGTAAACCGTCTTGGTAATGGTGGGCATTTTGGCAATCGCATGTTCGGTAAGTTCACTGATACTCAACTTACCGTGGACCCGTAGCAACATCGCCACGCGCCAACGGGATGCATCCATATTCAGGGGTTTTAGAATCTTATCCATCTCCCTTGCATAGATCGCATTAACCCGCGCTACCCAATAGAAAGGAAAAGACTCAATATCAAACTGATCGCTGGCTGGTAGATAGGCCTTATCCTTGCCTCGCTTCTTAACCACAGATCACTCCTGACAGAAAACGGCTATAACAACGACAACAGAAGCAGTAATTAGTCAGCATTACGCATCACATCAGCCAGCTGGAACATCGGTTCTTTTAACATCTCACGGACCTCTTCGCTCGCTTCGATATTCAGCAATGCCTGATCCATACAAGCCAACCACTGATCACGTTCATCACTGCCGATCTTGTAAGCTGCATGAGGAGAAGAGAGACAGATAGTTCCGTGCTTCATCAGGTATAGATCGGGACCGCCCATCCAACCGGAAAGGAACATAAACAACTTCTCTTTGATCGGCGATAGATTCTCTGAATGCATCTTGCGGATTTTCTGCGCTTCCTTACGCTCTGCCATCACCTTATAAAACTCATCGGCCAGCCTTCTAACGCCTGACTCACCACCCAGCAGCTCGTACGGTGTTGACATAATTTTCTCCTCTCAAAGCTCTGAAATTAACCCTAGAGCAAATTTAAAAACCTAACGCCTAGAACATAATCACGATCAATTAACTCAAAAAATAATCGTAATATTCACTTGAATTGTCAACTATTTTTATACAAGATTACAGCCATAGAAACGGTGCTAGTCTATTGTTGATCTGGTATTAATGAAGGGAAAAGCAGCGGAATTAGTGTTGCTACGGACTGAATTCAGGCCGTTAAAAATCAGGATAAGTTATCAAAGAAACGCTGCAGTAACTGGGTCGATTTATTGATCTGCGCTTCGGTAAAACCGGTGAAGGCTTTCTTAAACAGACCTTGGGTCTGCTCCAGAACCAGCTCCACATTATTGTGCCCCTGCTCGGTTAGGCGAACCACCGTGACACGGCCATCAGTCTCAGACTGTTCAACCGTCAGCAGACCTTCGTCACGCATGCGGTAAACAATTTTGGTAATGGTAGGTAGCTTACCCAGAGCGTGCTCTGCGATATCGGAGATACTCATCTCACCATGCAGGCGCAGCAGCATAGCAACACGCCAGCGGGAGATATCCATATTCAGCGGCTTAAGGGTTTTCTCAATCTCCATACTGTAGAGAGAGTTAAGCTTGGCAACCCAGTAAAACGGGAACTCGTTCACATCAAAGTTCTCACTTGATGGAAGGTATTTCTCCAGTTTTTTAGATCGTGTTGCCATTCCTGAATTAGCCCTGTACTGAAAATATGCTCTTGATAATCCGGTTAAACCAACCGGGCGAGCAGAATTTTACACCGAGATTGGAATAGAAAACACACTCCAATTCTTTGCGCTAAGGCAAGTACAACACTATTTGTTACGAATAAACTTAAATTTGTATCACTTTATAACTTAACATCTTAATAAAAACCGGCTATACATTGTAATACATTGCCTTTCTATACCGCCCGATAGGTTTGCCTGAACAATCAGTCAACTATAGAATGTGCAACTGCAAAAAGAAGTACAGCGATAAACAGAACAGGACCCATGGCAGCTTTTCCAGCATTAGACGCACTTATAGAGAGTTTTCGAAACCGTCGCCCTATCCGCGCCGGCTCGTTAATAATGACCGTTTACGGCGATGCAATAGCACCGCGTGGTGGCACAGTCTGGCTGGGAAGCATGATCAACCTGTTGGAACCTCTGGGTCTGAACCAACGTCTGGTACGTACCTCTGTTTTCCGTCTGACCAAAGAAAACTGGCTTGTTGCCGAACAGGTTGGTCGACGTAGTTACTACAGTCTTACTGGTCCTGGTATCCGTCGTTTCCAGAAAGCGTTTAAACGTGTTTACGCCGACAGCAACCCGGAATGGGATGGCAAATGGCTGATGGTGGTACTGAGCCAACTGGATCAGGATGACCGCCAGAAACTTCGTCAGGAACTGGAATGGCATGGCTTCGGCACACTTGCCCCTACTGTTCTTTTACATCCACAGATGCAGAAAGTAGAGCTACAGGCCGTATTGCAAGAGTTTGATTATCAGGATGAGATCATCATTCTGGAAGATATGGGCGAAGGCAGTGCAGCCACCCGCCCACTACGCCTGCAAGCCCGCGAATCCTGGAACCTGCCGAAACTGGCTGAAAGCTACCAGAGCTTCCTGGACAAATTCCGCCCTATCTGGAGTCATATCCACGAAAAAGGCGAACCTACACCGGAACAATGTTTCCAGATCCGCACCCTGCTGATCCACGAATACCGCCGAATCATCCTGCGTGACCCTGGCCTACCCGATGACCTACTACCAGGCGACTGGGCAGGCAGTGCAGCACGCCAGTTGTGCAGCAACATCTACCAGAAAGTCTGGATGGGTGCAGAAGATCATATGAATGAAGTGCTGGAGACAGCAGACGGTCCACTGCCACCACCGAATAACAAGTTTTATAACCGTTATGGTGGGTTGAGTGGTTTAAATTAAAAACACAGTTTTTAATTTAAACCAGCACGCTTCGCCACAAAGCGGCGAGCTACGAGACGCTCCGCTTGCTAGTGGCTAGAACGCCTTCGGCTGCTAGGAGAAGATTACAACCCCGGCTTGATTACTCCTACTTCCCCCGTTATTCCAGCGAAGGCTGGAATCTCCTGTAATCCCCTACCCTCGACCTTAACAACACTAAACGCACATCCAACAAACAACATGACCGCAATTTGTAAAATGGGAGACCTGACCCCATGGTTCTCATAATTGGTCCTTAAGATGCTGATAAAGCGGATCTTTTAATAGCACGATCCTACTCCATAATCGTCTACCTTTGAGTATCAACTTAGAGGGATAACGATGTATATAACAATCAGACCACTTGCTTCCGAGGACTTTAATCAGTGGAAAGTTCTTTTTGAAGGCTACTGTGATTTCTATGAACACCCCGCAGATGAAACGAAAGTTCTCACAGAATGGAATTGGTTACATGATGAAAAAAACATGCTGAAGGGGCTAGTAGCTTGTGATGCTGTTGGGAATATAATGGCCTTCGCTCACTATCATGCTTGGCCTATTAGTATCTTTGGCTCAGAAGTATGCTACCTAAGCGATCTTTACACATTGCCCAGTTATAGGAAAAAAGGTGCTGCCAAAGCGCTTTACAATCACCTGATCGATCTCTGTAAAGAAAACTCTTGGCCAGCATTAACCCTGCTAACACAAGAGAATAATACTACTGCTCAGTCACTTTATAACCAGTTTGGCGAAGCTAGCGACTTTAAATTTTATATTTCCCCCATCGCATCATAGAAAGTAGTAGCCGTAAAAACAGATGAATTAACCCTAGGTTATTTACATAGGCTAGGGTTATTGAGGATCTTTTCGAGTTCATTTACACCTCGAATAATGTGCTCTTCATTCTGGGCTGTAAATCCAATAAGCAAACCTTGCTGCGGTTTTTCCTCTTTATACATCCCTGAAAGGGGAATACATCCCAACCCTTGGGAAACTGTTTTTTCGTACACAGCCTTATCATCTGTATCGAGAGGTAAGCAAGTATGCAGTCCCCCCGTAGCTAAATTGTTAAGAGGGTTATTTACTCCCAGCTTTTCAGACAAAGCCTGATCTAAAATAGTTTTTCGATTTTTGTATAAATCCCGTACCTTCTTTATGTGTTGGGAAAAGTAGCCTTCACGTAACAAGTTGGCTAAGCACTCTTGAGTGATACATGAACTCTCGTTTCCAAGCATGGGGTACTTCTCCCTGAAGGTATCAACAAGCAGATCAGGAACTGCAAGGTAATTGATTCTTAGGGTAGGAGATAAAACCTTGCTAAAGGTTCCCATATAAATCGAGTTACTTAGCTGCCCCTGCGAAGATAGTGCGGGTAATGGGTCTCCCTCATAGCTAAATTCTCCATCATAGTCATCTTCGATGATCCAACAGGCGTTTTCTCGGGCAAACTCTAACCAAGTCTTACGACGGGATACGGGCATACTCATGCCCAATGGATATTGATGAGAAGGAGTTAAATATATGAATTTTGGCGCACTTGGTTTTCCAAGTACTGCCCCCTTGTCATCCACACTCACCGATTTAACATCGAAGCCTTCATTTTGTAATGACATCCTCGCTACTTGGTAGCCAGGATCCTCCATCCAAACCCTGTCACCTTGGTGGCCTAAACAGCTGGCAATTAGTTTCAAGCTTTGGCTTACACCAGCAGTAATAAACACTTGATGTGAAGAAATAGATAGCCCACGGGCGAACTTTAAGTAGCTTGCTACCTCAGCTTTTAGTGCAGGTAGTCCAGAATTAATATCAATGGCACCAATAATCTTAGTTGCATTGCTATTTGCCTCTTCGAGCAGGCTATGCCACTTTTTTGCTGGGAATACGGTTAAATCTGGTAAACCGGGAAGAAACAAACCTCCGCCTAAAACTTCAGCTTCTGCCTTAGAGTTAGGGGAATCATTTTTAGTTTCTCTACTATCTATAAAGCTGACACAGGTACCAGACCCTTTATTCGATTCTATTAACCCTTCTGCTTTTAGATTTTCAAAAGAGAGAACAACTGTATTTCTTGAGACACTTAGCTCCTCAGCCAGTTTTCTTGATGGCGGAAGCATAAAACCTGAAGGCAAGTCTCCCTGAAGAATAGCTCTTTTAAGCTGGGTATAAATTTGAAGGTGTAAGCTAGAGCCTTCACCTTTAGTTAAGCGAATCATATCACTTAAAAGAGTATTAGCTTTCTTCACATGGCCCTCAGAAATAACCCTAAATACATGACAAAGTACTCATCTCAGAGCAATTTTAAAGCTCTTAGAAAGTCTGATTTTTTCTAAAAGGTAATAAAAAGTCAGTAGAAGAAAACATAAAAAAACAATTTACATCAATTGGTTACAATTTATTGGATGGGTCGAGGGCATAGCAGGATACAGTCTCACGGGATAATAAGAGAAAAAGTGCAAAACGAACGATGGAAAAAGCTTTTCCTAGCAACCGAAGTCGTTCTAGCCACTAGTCAGGCAATCAAAGGTTTCTGTCTCTTAGCGTACCTCTTCGTAGCGAAGCACCCTGCCCAAATATAAAACCGAGGATCAATCCTCGGTTTTATATTTGGGCTTAACCTCACCGACATCCATCCGCTTCCGATCGGGCTCTACCGCCGTTAGAGGCTCGACCTTTTCCATTGTAGCCAGACACCGTTCTGTCAGTTCCTGATAGGTTCCGGTGCCTGCAGTTTTCCAGGCAATCTCTTTGTCGGTTACTTCTCGCAAGACTTTGGCGGGTGAGCCCACTAGCATACTGCGTGGTTCACATTTAAAAGCGGCTTTAACAAAGGCGCAGGCGGCAACAATTGATTCTGCACCGATCTCGGCACCGTCCATAATAACTGCATTCATGCCTACCAGTGCATTCTGGCCTATACGGCAGCCGTGCAGGACAGCGCCGTGGCCGATATGGCCGTCTTTCTCAACTACTGTATCTGTGCCCGGAAAGCCGTGCATTACACAGGTATCCTGTACGTTGGCACCCTCTTCCAAAATCAGGCGGCCGAAGTCACCACGCAAGGCTGCGTTAGGTCCCACGTAGCAGCGCGGACCAATAATCACATCACCAATCAATACTGCAGTGGGATGCACATAAGCCGTGGGATCTACCACCGGCACAATCCCATCAATACTATAAACCTGCATAAATTTTCTCCGAACCTCAATTCTTCCACCAGCCGCTCAGCAAAGTTTAGTCGAGCTTTTCCTAGCAGCCGAAGGCGTTCTAGCCACTAGCAAGCGAAGCGTCTCGTAGCACGCAGCTTCGCTGAGTAGCGTGCTCGTCGTTAGACGTGACGACGGCTTTGAACTACAGCAAAACGCCCCGCTACAAACGCAGCATCAGTCAGAGAAGCGTTCGCTGCTGGATTGTTACCGGTACAGTGGAAGTCACTGAATGCCGCCGCCTGGTTCACAAATACTCCACCATCCAGATTGCAGGAGAGGGCTACACCCTGCTCTATCGCTACCTGTTCTGCGTTATCCAGTACCTGATCATTGGTTGAGTAGACTCCAAAGGTGATGGCACCTTTGCTAGCTACCGCTTCAGAGATCAGCTTCAAACCCTGTTCTGTATCTTCCACTTCTACCAGGAAGGAGATCGGGCCAAACTGCTCCTGCTGCCACGCAGCGTCGTCACCGGATACTTTCAGTACCAGCGGTGTGCGGTAAACCGAACCTTCAAAACCAGGAACCGGATGGGTTTCGGATTCTAGCAGTACTTCACCCAGCCCAGCTGCCTGATCCAGACGTTGTACGGTTGCAGGATTTGGGATAGAGCCCAGTACACCTGCGGCACGATCTGGATCGGAAAGGAATTTCTTAATGGTGTTGCACAGGAACTCTGCCACCTGATCAAAACTCATCTGGCCCTGATCGGTTTTAATACCGTTTTTCGGGATCAGTACAGCCTGCGGTGTTGTACACATCTGACCCGAGTAGAGACTCAGAGCGAACGCCAGATTCTGCGCAGTCGCTTTCATATTAGTAACGCTATCGATCAGTACGGTGTTAACACCCGCCTGCTCTTTGTAGATAGTCGCCTGCTTGGCATTATCGCTGAGCCAGTCACCGAAGTTGTTGCCGCCGGTGTAGTCGATTACTTTCACGTCTGGGTGAGTAGCCAGTTCTTGAGCGATGCCCACTTCATTACCTTCTGGAGCCAGAAGCACCAGTTTAGGATCAAAGCCCGCCTCTTCCAGCACCTGCTGGCATACCTGTACCGTGATAGCTACCGGCAGTACTGCCTGCGAGTGAGGTTTGATGATTACCGGGTTACCGGTTACCAGACTAGCAAACATACCCGGATAGGTGTTCCAGGTTGGGAAGGTGGAGCAAGCCACAACCAAGCCTACCCCTTTAGGTACGATGTGGTAACGCTTACTCATTACCAGCGGATCGTGTTTACCCTGCGGTTTGTTCCATGTAGATGATGTTGGGATATTGGATGTTTGCAGCCATGCAGTGGCTACTGCTTCCAGCGCTCGATCCTGCGCATGCGGGCCACCCGCCTGGAAAGCCATAGCAAAACCCTGCCCTGTGGTATGCATAGTTGCATTACCGATCTCAAAACTACGTTGGTTCAGGCGTTTAAGAATCTCGATACAAACACCGGTACGGGCCTGTGGACCTGCATCACGCCATGCCGGTAACGCTGCTTTAGCTGCAGCTACCAATGCGCCACTCTCGTACTGATCATAACTGATACCCAGTTCACCGGTATAAGGAGAGACTTCTACACCGGTGGTGCCGATTGCATCTGGACCCAGCAGCGCGAAATGCTGGTTAAGTGCAGCCTGATACGCAGCAGCGCCATCAGCTTTTGCTGTTTCACCGTAGATTTTGCCGCTTGGAATCTCTGGATAAGGAGTCCAGTGACCTCGATCCCGGACCGCCTCACAGGCTTGCTCCAGAGTAGAGAGGTGTTCCTCATAAAAAGACTGTGCAACCGACATAATGAACTCCGACGTAGAAATGTAATGAAAATTTACAAAATGATTCAAAAAATCACATTAATTTTTTTATTTTGTATCTTTTTAATGTAAAAACTATACCTCATTATATTGACGCACATCAACACAAATTAACTTTACCCTTAATAATCAACAAGTTAACAGCAAAACCCTCATATCCCCAGAAGCCATAGTCCAATAGTAGAATTAGACTAATTCATCAACAAAGGATTGAGATCCGGGTTTGAGCACTTTTCCATATAACTACATATTTTCCTTTATTTTCATTAAGTTATAGATTTTATCGATAAACCCACAACACAACCCAAAGTGACACAAAAGAATCATAAAAATTTGACAAAACGCATCACTTTGAACTTTACTATAAAACATTGACCGGCATCATTGTTTGCAGCTGCTTACGTTCCACCCTCTAAACTCTGCATTCCGGCAAAAAAGAGTACTCCGTGCTAAGAGAAAGTACTCGTTAACATATTAAGCAATAGACAGGATAATGCATGAGCGCTCCAACTAACCTTATTGTGGGTGAACCAACTAAGGGTGTACTGACTATTACCCTTAACCGCCCTGAAGCATTAAACGCACTAAATACAAAACTGCTGGAAGAGCTTGCTGATCTCTTACAGGAAGTAGAAAGCAATGCCGATGTTCGCGCTGTCGTGATTACCGGCTCCCGTAAAGCCTTTGCCGCTGGTGCAGATGTTCGCGAAATGGCGACTCTGGATGCGGTAGGCGTTCTTAAAGATCCACGTGTTGATCACTGGAAACGCATCACCGCATTTAAAAAGCCGATCATCGCTGCCGTAAATGGTTTCTGTCTGGGTGGTGGCTGTGAGTTGGCAATGCACGCCGACATTCTGATCGCCGGTGAAGAAGCTAAATTTGGCCAACCTGAAATCAAACTAGGCATTATGCCGGGTGCAGGTGGCACACAACGTCTGCTACGCAGCGTGGGTAAATCCATGGCGATGCAGATGGTACTGACAGGTGAACCTATCTCTGCCCAGCAGGCGATGGATTCCGGCCTGATCTCTGAAATTACTATCCCTGAAGCGACCCTTGAGCGCGCTCAGGCTGTGGCGACGCAGATTGCACGTCACGCTCCGATTGCCGTTGAGATGGCAAAGGATTCTCTACTCAAAGCATTTGATACTGATCTGGCCTCTGGACTGGTTTACGAGCGAAAGGCATTCACCCTGCTCGCAGCGACCGAAGACCGTAATGAAGGTATCAATGCCTTTCTGGAAAAACGCAAACCCTTATTCAAAGGATGCTAAATCAATGAATTTTGAAACTATAAGCCTATCTATTGAAGATGGGGTAGCTCTACTTGCCCTGAACCGTCCGGACCGTCTGAACAGCTTTAACGCTGATATGCACGAAGAAGTGCGTCAGGCGATGAAAGCGATCAAGAAAGATGAATCTGTACGCTGCCTCGTTTTGACAGGTAATGGACGTGGTTTCTGTGCAGGTCAGGATTTGAGCGACCGCAACGTTGCTGCTGATGTAGAGATGCCAGATCTGGGCGTTTCCGTTGAGAAGAACTACAACCCGTTGGTACGTACCCTGCGTGATCTGCCAATGCCAGTTATCTGTGCGGTTAACGGTGTAGCTGCTGGTGCAGGCGCAAACCTGGCGCTGGTATGTGACATCGTGGTTGCTGCTCGCTCTGCAAGCTTTGTACAGGGTTTCAGCAAGATTGGTCTGGTGCCTGATTCTGGTGGTACCTGGACACTGCCTCGTCTGGTGGGTACTGCACGCGCTAAAGCACTGATGCTGCTGAGTGAAAAAGTTACCGCTGAACAGGCTGAAGAGTGGGGCATGATCTGGAAGTGCGTTGATGATGAAGCACTGATGGATGAAGTCATGGTTATGGCTCGCAAGCTGGCGAAACAGCCTACTAAAGGTTTCGACTTCACCCTGCGCGCAGTTAATGCGGCAAACACTAACACACTGGATGAGCAGCTGGATCTTGAACGTGACCTGCAGCGTATGGCAGGCCGTACCGATGATTATCGTGAAGGCGTTGCTGCATTCATGGAAAAACGCGCACCAGAATTTAAAGGTAAATAAGGGATCGTTATGACTAACACTGTTTCACCTTTAGATAAAAGCGCACAGATTGCTGTAATCGGCGCAGGCACCATGGGTGCAGGTATTGCTCAGGTTGCTGCGGCTTACGGCCACCCGGTTATTCTGTTTGATATGAACCCGGAAGCGATTGAGCGTGGTATCAACGGCGTTAAATCCGGTCTGGAGCGTCAGGTTGCCCGTGGCAAGATGACTCAGGAAGCGCTGGATGAACTGCTGGCACGTATCTCTCCAGCAACGGATATCGCAGCACTGGCTGATTCCAAACTGGTGATCGAAGCGATCATTGAAGATCTGGGTATCAAACGTGGCCTGCTGGCTAATCTGGAAGCGACTTGCGCCAAAGATGCAATTCTGGCGACTAACACCTCTTCTATCTCCGTAACAGCGCTGGGCGCTGAGATGGAGCACCCAGAGCGTCTGGTTGGTATGCATTTCTTCAACCCAGCTCCAATCATGAAGCTGGTTGAGATTGTTTCTGGTCTGGCTACTTCTCAGGAAGTTGCTGAAGTGACTCATGCGACTGCATCTGCATGGGGCAAACAGGCTGTTTACACCAAGTCTACACCGGGCTTTATCGTTAACCGTGTAGCACGTCCTTTCTACGCTGAATCTCTACGCATCTACGAAGAAGGCGCAGCAGATACAGCTACCCTGGATCAGTTGATCAAAGGCGCTGGCGGTTTCCGCATGGGCGCATTCGAACTGACAGATCTGATCGGTCACGACGTTAACTACGCCGTAACCTGCTCTGTATTTGACGCTTACTATCAGGACCCACGCTTCCTGCCATCTCTGACGCAGAAAGCACTGGTTGAGTGTGGCCGTCTAGGTCGTAAGAGTGGTCATGGTTTCTACGATTACAGCGAAGGTGCTGAAAAACCAGCTGCAGCTGTTGTAACGGGCGGCAATGCTCCTGCTTCTGTTCAGGTTGTTGGTGATCTGGGTGTGGCTAATGCACTGGTTGAGCGTATCGAAGCTAAAGGCATCACTGTTGAGAAACAGACCTCTGAAAGCGAATCTTATTTGAAAGTTGGCAATGCCCGCCTTTGCCTGAGCGATGGCCGCTTCGCCACTGAAGTCGCTGCAGAAGGTAATGCTAACACTGCCCTGTTTGATCTGGCTCTGGACTACAACAGCGCTACTGCTCTGGCAGTGGCTTTCGCTGATCAGTGTGCAGAAGATGCTAAGCAGGATGTTATCGGCCTGTTTAACGCACTGGAGATCAACCTGAGTGTTATCGACGACGTTCCAGGTCTGGTGGTGATGCGTACTGTTGCGATGCTGGCTAACGAAGCTGCTGACGCAGTAAATCAGGGCGTATGTACTGCTGCTGATGCTGACGTAGCGATGCGTGGCGGCGTGAACTATCCAAAAGGTCCACTGGCGTGGGCTGACGAAGTGGGCATTGCTCATATCTTTAACACACTGAGCAACCTGCAGCAGTGCTACGGCGAAGACCGTTACCGCCCGTCTGCCCTGCTGCGTCGTAAGTTCTTTGCTGGAGCGTCCTTCCATGGCTGAGCAGATTAACTACGCCGAGAAATATGATCTGAACGATCCTCAGCAGCTGGCTGAAGCTTGTCGTGATGCCCTGCTGGCTGAAGACCCGCTTACACAAGAGCTGAAGATGGAGATCGTTAAGGTTTCTCCGGGTTACGCTGAGCTGACTATGCCAGTACAGGACTGGATGGCTAACGGCCACGATACCTGTCACGGCGGCATGATCTTCTCCTTGGCAGACAGCGCGTTTGCGTTCTCCTGTAATACAGAGAACCACCCGACTGTAGCATCTGGCTGCTCTATTGATTATGTCAGCCCAGGTCACCGTGGTGACCTGCTGACAGCTAAAGCCAGCAAGACTCATCAACGCGGCCGTACCGGTGTATATGACGTACGCGTTGAAAACCAGAAAGGTGAATTGATCGCCCTATTCCGCGGTCGTTCCCACCGAATTCGTGGTGTCATTATTCCCGGCACTGAACAACCTGAAGGAAGGTAATACACGATGACTGATGCATATATCTGTGATGCGATCCGCACACCTTTTGGCCGTTACGGTGGTGGCCTAGCC
>NZ_JAAEQH010000265.1 GCF_024231755.1 Neptuniibacter sp. | reverse complement strand
TGATAAATGGAGTGTCTGTACTTCTGATAGTCGTGAGCTGATATTGATATTACCGCTAAACTGTCCGTGAGAGAGTTGGTCAATATATGCCGTAGTTTGGATGAGGATCTGACCTAGTTTTCTCAGTAAATAATTCATTGAAATGCCTGTTGCAATGATGAGGGCTATACAGACAGCCATCATTACGTAGACTGAATATCTGATCTCCTGGTAACGCTCAGAAATCATTGTCGAAATATCAGACACCGCATGTTCCAGGTTTTCTACATCCTGTTGTGCCTTTACGCTAGATGATTTTTTTTGCTGACTAAACTTTCTGGCATTTTCCAGCTCTTTTGGATAGCGATTTACCAGATCTTTGATGGTGGCAAGTGGCTCATCGCCTATCTCTTCTTGTTCAGAACTCTCTTCCTCTGCTGCGATGCCTAGCAGTGCAGATAGGTCGTCTTCTTCTTGTTCTTTGTAGATGCCTAAGCGCTCAAGTTTATTAAGTTCTTCGGCTTCTTGTTGTAAGCGTTGAAGAATGAATTCTATTTGTTGGATGCTTTCTTCCTGGCCTGTTTTGAAATAGCTCTGGCGGTTATGGCTTAAAGAGAGTGTGTTCATCTGAACCTCCATAAGGAGGTTAAGGTAACTGCTTTTGAGTTCGGCCTGATCGAAATTGGCCTTGTCCGCATATTCCTTTACTGAGCTGATTGCATCGTTGAGTTCTCTTTCGTTATGAATAAGTAAAACTTCTGGTTGGGCAAGTTTTCCTGCTGCACGTAACTCGGTAAGAGTGCGGGTTTTGATCTCTTTTAACTGAGCTAAAACATCTTGCTGTATTTCTGTCGGAAGTTTTTGCTGTGTACCGCTAGCTAAATGATCAATGTTCTTCTCTATAGTGGTAAGCACGGTTGCGTTGCCGGTCATCAGATAGATTGTTACCGGCTTTTCAAGGTTGAGGTACAGCTCTTCAATATAGCCATGATAGTTATCCTTCATTTTAAACGCGGTATCTAGTCGCTCCAGTGACCAGAAAATTGCGACAGCAAGTAAAGCTACAATAAGAGCTAATACCGCGCTGGCAATACGGGTTATGGCGGAAATTTTCATGTTTTACCTTGATGATTATTAGGGCTAGTAGCCCCCTGTTGATTCATTGCGGGGTTTTTACTACAGCAATGTGTCATTTGTGTGAATGAACATTCATCAAAGGATTCTTTTCGCTGATGCGTAATGGACAGAAAAGCTGTTTTGGCATAGAATACAGCCGGTTTGCCTAGGGCAAACTTTATACACAGGTTTCTAAAACAAAAAAGCGAGGTTAACTTTAGGTTTTGCCTCGCTTTTTTGCACGTATCGTTTCTATATTCTGTAGTCGCGCTTTTATCGCGGGGAGGTTCAATTGGCGAGACCAGCCATTCTTGCACTTGAAGACGGTAGTATTTTCAAGGGCGTAGCCATTGGCGCTGACGGTCTGTCTAGCGGCGAGGTTGTATTTAACACCTCTATGACGGGTTATCAGGAAATTCTGACGGATCCATCTTATTGTCGTCAGATTGTCACTCTTACTTATCCACATATTGGTAATACTGGTACTAATACTGAGGATGAAGAGTCTTCTCGTAATTGGGTTGCCGGTTTAGTTATCCGTGACTTACCACTTGTTGCGAGTAATTTCCGTAACGAAAAAAATCTTGATGATTACCTGAAAGACAACAATATCGTAGGTATCGCGGATATTGATACGCGACGTCTGACCCGTTTGCTTCGTGAAAAGGGTTCTCTGAACGGCTGCATTATGGCCGGCGATATTGATGAAGAGAAAGCACTGGCTGAAGCGAAATCTTTCCCAGGCTTGAAAGGTATGGATCTGGCTCAGGTTGTGACAACTGAAGAGACGTATCAGTGGAACTCTTCAACTTGGAAACTGGGCGAAGGTCATTCTGATAAAGATGCTGACTCTCAGGAGTTTCATGTAGTTGCGTATGATTACGGTGTTAAACGCAACATCCTGCGTATGCTGGTTGAACGTGGTTGCCGTCTGACAGTTGTACCAGCTAAAACTCCAGCATCTGAAGTTCTGGCAATGAATCCTGATGGTGTTTTCCTATCGAATGGACCGGGTGATCCAGAGCCATGTGATTACGCGATCGCCGCTATTCAGGAGATCTGCAAAACGGATCTGCCAGTATTTGGTATCTGTCTGGGTCATCAGTTGCTGGCGCTTGCATCCGGTGCGAAGACCGTAAAAATGAAATTCGGTCATCACGGTGCTAACCACCCGGTACAGGATCTGGATGGTAAGCAGGTAATGATTACCTCTCAGAACCACGGTTTTGCTGTTGATGAAGATGCTCTGCCAGAGAATGTTCGTGCAACGCATAAGTCACTTTTTGATGGCTCTTTGCAGGGTATTGAACGTACAGACCGTGCGGCATTCAGCTTCCAGGGTCACCCTGAAGCAAGCCCTGGTCCACATGATGTGGCACCTCTGTTTGACCGCTTCATCGCGGATATGAAAGCAGCAAAAGCTTAATCGCTGCTTCGCCTGCGTTTGCAGGCTTATGAAACGATATAAGGCAGGTGTGAATTAGCCGCCTGCCGCAGTTATTAACTGATACGACTGGTTTATTACCGATGCCAAAACGTACGGACTTAAAAAGTATTTTGATTCTTGGTGCTGGCCCGATTGTTATCGGTCAGGCATGTGAATTTGACTATTCTGGCGCACAGGCTTGTAAAGCACTGCGTGAAGAAGGTTACCGCGTCATTCTGGTTAACTCTAACCCTGCGACCATTATGACCGATCCAGCAATGGCGGACTCTACTTACATTGAGCCGATCAACTGGAAAACTGTTGAAAAGATTATTGCTAAAGAGAAGCCTGATGCGCTGCTGCCAACTATGGGTGGTCAGACTGCATTGAACTGTGCTTTGGACCTGGAACGTGAAGGCGTTCTGGAAAAGTACGGTGTTGAGATGATCGGCGCGAACGCTGATACTATCGACAAGGCTGAAGATCGTGACCGCTTCGATAAAGCGATGAAAGCGATCGGTCTGGAATGTCCGCGTGCAGCGATTGCGCACAGCATGGAAGAAGCACTGCAGGTACAGGCGCAGCTTGGCTTTCCATGCATTATCCGTCCTTCTTTCACTATGGGTGGTACCGGTGGTGGTATCGCGTATAACAAAGAAGAGTTCATCGAGATCTGTGAGCGTGGTCTGGATCTGTCGCCAACGACTGAGTTGTTGATCGACGAGTCTTTGATCGGCTGGAAAGAATACGAGATGGAAGTTGTTCGTGATAAGAACGACAACTGCATCATCGTTTGTGCGATCGAAAACTTCGATGCGATGGGTGTCCACACGGGTGACTCCATTACGGTTGCACCTGCACAGACTCTGACAGATAAAGAATATCAGCTGATGCGTAACGCCTCTCTGGCGGTACTGCGTGAGATCGGTGTAGAAACGGGTGGTTCTAACGTACAGTTTGGTGTTAATCCGAAAGATGGCCGTATGGTTGTTATCGAGATGAACCCACGTGTATCCCGTTCTTCTGCACTGGCATCTAAAGCGACTGGTTTCCCAATTGCAAAAGTTGCGGCGAAACTTGCGATTGGTTACACACTTGATGAGCTACAGAACGATATTACAGGTGGTGCTACACCGGCTTCGTTCGAGCCTTCTATTGACTACGTTGTAACTAAGATTCCTCGTTTCACTTTCGAGAAATTCCCTCAGGCAAATGATCGTCTGACGACTCAGATGAAGTCTGTTGGTGAAGTAATGGCGATTGGCCGTACTCAGCAGGAATCTCTGCAGAAAGCTCTACGTGGTCTGGAAGTTGGAGCAACTGGCTTCGACCCAATCATTGATATCGAAAGCGAAGATGCGCGTTCTACGATCGTTCGTGAAATGAAAGAACCAGGTGCTGAGCGTATCTGGTATCTGGGCGATGCGTTCCGCATGGGTATGAGTGTTGAAGAGCTGTATGAAATCAGCGGCATCGATCCATGGTTCCTGGTTCAGGTTGAAGACATCATCAAAGATGAGCAGCGTGTATCAGAGATGGCGATGTCTGATCTGGATAAAGATGCTGTGTTCCGTCTGAAGCGTAAAGGTTTCTCCGATGAGCGTCTGGCAACATTGCTGGGTGTATCTGAGAAACAGTTCCGCAAGCATCGTCACAACCTTGAAGTGCGTCCAGTGTACAAGCGTGTTGATACTTGTGCGGCTGAATTTGCTTCTGATACAGCTTACATGTACTCCTCTTATGAAGAAGAGTGTGAAGCAAACCCATCTGACCGTGAGAAAATCATGGTTATCGGTGGTGGTCCAAACCGTATCGGTCAGGGTATCGAGTTTGACTATTGCTGTGTACACGCAGCTCTTGCAGCGCGTGATGATGGTTTTGAAACGATCATGGTTAACTGTAACCCTGAAACTGTTTCTACAGATTACGATACCTCCGATCGTCTGTTCTTCGAACCGATCACTTTGGAAGATGTACTTGAGATCGTACACGTAGAGAAACCTAAAGGTGTGATCGTTCAGTACGGTGGTCAGACTCCGTTGAAACTGGCGGTTGCTCTTGAGCAGGCTGGCGTGCCAATCATAGGTACTTCACCAGAAGCGATTGACCGTGCGGAAGACCGTGAATTGTTCCAGAAAATGCTGAAGCGTCTGGGCCTGAAACAGCCAGAAAACGCGACTGTACGTTCTCTGGAAGAAGCGGTTATCGAAGCTGACAAACTGGGTTATCCATTGGTTGTTCGTCCATCTTATGTATTGGGTGGTCGCGCGATGGAGATCGTTTACAAAGAAGACGAACTGCGTCGCTATATGAATACTGCTGTACAGGTATCTAACGATGCGCCAGTGCTGCTGGATCACTTCCTGAATGCTGCGGTAGAAGTAGATATCGATGCGGTTTGTGACGGTAAAGATGTTGTTATCGGCGCAATCATGCAGCATATCGAGCAGGCGGGTGTTCACTCCGGTGACTCTGCATGTTCATTCCCTCCTTACAGTCTGCCTGCAGATGTACAGGATGAAATGCGCGAAATGGTTCGCAAGATGGCGCTGGAGCTGGGTGTTGTTGGTCTGATGAATACTCAGCTGGCATACCAGGACGGCGAAATCTACGTGATCGAGGTTAACCCTCGTGCTTCACGTACAGTGCCGTTCGTATCCAAGTGTATCGGTGTTTCTCTGGCGAAAATTGGCGCGCAAGTAATGACGGGCAAATCTCTGCAGGAGCTGGGCTTCACTAAAGAGATTGTTCCTGAGCTGTTCAATGTTAAGGAAGCTGTTTTCCCATTCAACAAGTTCCAGGGTGTTGACCCGATCCTTTCTCCTGAGATGAAATCTACAGGTGAGGTAATGGGTGTTGGTGCTACCTTCGGTGAAGCGTTCATGAAGGCGCAGATTGGTGCCGGCGAAACTATGCCGAAAGCAGGCAAAGCATTCATCTCTGTACGTGAAGTTGATAAAGAGAACTCAATGCAGATCGCAAAAGATCTGGCTGAGCTGGGCTTCTCTCTGGTAGCTACTCGTGGTACTGCTAAGCTGATGGCTGAGCAGGGCCTGGAAGTTGAAGTGGTTAACAAGGTGATGGAAGGTCGTCCAAATATCGTGGATATGATCAAAAATGATGAGATCGCCTACATCGTTAACACTACTGAAGGCCGTAAAGCGATTGAGGACTCTGCAGATATCCGTCGTAGCGCTCTGCAGCACAAAGTGCCGTATACAACGACACTGGCCGGTGCTGAAGCGATCACTATGGCGTTGCAGTACGGTGAAGAGAAAGAAGTTCGCCGCGTACAGGATATAGGAGCTTAAGCGTGAATCGAGTACCTATGACTGCAGCGGGTGAGAAAGCTCTGCGTGAAGAGCTGGATCAGCTGAAAACTGTAGACCGTCCACGCGTTATTGCTGATATTGCAGAAGCGCGTGAACACGGCGACCTGAAAGAGAATGCTGAATACCACGCTGCGCGGGAGCAGCAGGGTTTTATTGAAGGTCGTATTCAGGAGCTTGAAGGTAAGCTGTCTAACTGTCAGGTGATCGATGTGACTACTATCCCTCATTCAGGGAAGGTTATTTTCGGTACTACAGTGACCATCATCAATCTGGATACTGATGAGGAAAAAACTTATCAGATCGTGGGTGATGATGAGGCAGATATCAAAGTGAATAAAATCTCTGTTAATTCGCCTATTGCCCGTGGTCTTGTGGGTAAAGAGGAAGGTGATATCGTGAATATTCAGACACCAGGTGGTGCTACTGAATATGAGATCGATGAAGTGGCTCACATCTGATTTTCAGATATTAAAAAGGGTGCCGATGGCACCCTTTTTTGTGTCTGCAAATCTAAACTGAGTTTAGCGTAACAGGTTAGATAGTTTTGGATTCGGTTCCAGTGCTCTGCGGTAGATCAGAGCGATATGACCAATCTCCTGAACGATCTCGGCCTCAACAATCTCGCACAGTTCACGAATCAGTTGTTTTTTAACATCACGGTCGCCAACTGCAAACTTAACTTTGATAAGTTCGTGGTCTTCCAGGGCACGATCTACCTCGAGCTGAATTGTCTCGGTCAGGCCTTTACCTGCTACAGTTACTATAGGGTTTAGTTTGTGGCCTAGTGTACGGTAATGCTTCTTTTGCTCAGGACTCAAGCTCATATTAAAATACGTCGCCTCAACGTTTAGTTGTGTTCATATAAAAAATGAACAACAGTAAATTCATCAGGTCCTAATTTTACCTGAGTTGTGTGCTACTGAGTAGCATCGGCTCATTTTATCGAGAGAGCAATCTTAAGTGGCTAAATCAACAAGCAGTGAGCGCTGGTTAAAAGAACATTTTGATGATCACTGGGTGAAAAAATCAAAAGAGCTGGGTTATCGTTCGCGCGCGAGCTTTAAACTGATTGAGCTGGATGAGAAGGACAAGTTGTTTAAACCCGGAATGACGGTTGTTGATCTCGGGGCCGCCCCAGGTGGCTGGTCACAGATTGCAGCTGAGCGAGTGGGAGATAACGGGCGAGTGGTCGCATCTGACATCCTGCCAATGGATAGCATGGCGGGTGTTGAGTTTGTTCAGGGTGATTTCACCGAAGAGGAAGTGTTGCACGAAATCCTGCGTGCGTTAGGTGATGAGCCGGCAGACCTTGTAATTTCAGATATGGCCCCCAATATGAGTGGTATGTCTGCAGTTGATCAGCCAGCAGCCATGTATCTGGTCGAATTGGCGCTGGATATGGCGCGGGGAGTGCTTAAACCTGGCGGAAACTTTGTGGCAAAAGTATTCCAAGGAGAAGGTTTTGATCAATATCTGCAAGATATGCGTACAAGTTTTAACAAGGTGGTAACGCGTAAGCCGGATTCATCCCGTGCGCGTTCACGTGAGGTATACCTGCTCGGTAAAGGTTTTAAGGGCTAGGTTCTACCTGTTATTAGTGGTCAATAGGGGCCGCATAGTATAGTGTTTAGCGTCTGATAATTCAGAGCTGAGCAAAATCAGCAAATTGAGGGTATTCCATTGAATGATATGGCGAAAAATCTAGTTCTTTGGCTAGTGATCGCAGCGGTATTGCTGACAGTATTTAACAATTTTAATGAAACTACAGAATCACGACGTCTGAGCTACTCCGACTTTGTGGCTGAGGTTCAGGCTGATCGAGTTAGTAAAGTAGTTATCGATGGATACACTATTCAGGGTCAGCGTAGTAATGGCGAGATGTTTGAGACGATTCGCCCTGCGCTTCAGGATCCTAAGCTGGTTGATGATCTGATCAGCCATGATGTGATTATTGAAGGTAAGCAGCCTGAACAGCAGAGCATCTGGACTCAGCTGTTAGTTGCTTCCTTCCCGATTCTGGTCATTATCGCTGTGTTTATGTTCTTCATGCGCCAGATGCAGGGCGGCGGTGGAAAAGGCGGCCCTATGTCCTTTGGTAAATCCAAAGCACGTATGATGAGCGAAGATCAGATCAAAACTACTTTTGATGATGTTGCCGGTGTTGAAGAGGCGAAGGAAGATGTTCGTGAATTGGTAGATTTTCTACGTGATCCGGGTAAATTCCAGCGTCTGGGTGGACATATCCCGCGTGGTGTTTTGATGGCGGGTAGCCCGGGTACGGGTAAAACTCTGTTAGCAAAAGCGATTGCAGGCGAAGCTAAGGTTCCTTTCTTTAGTATTTCTGGTTCTGACTTTGTAGAGATGTTTGTGGGTGTGGGTGCCTCCCGTGTCCGTGATATGTTTGATCAGGCTAAGAAAAATGCTCCTTGTATCATCTTTATCGATGAGATTGATGCGGTAGGTCGTCACCGTGGTGTTGGTATGGGCGGCGGTAACGATGAGCGTGAGCAAACATTGAACCAGCTGCTGGTTGAGATGGATGGTTTTGAAGGTAACGAAGGCATTATCGTTATCGCTGCAACTAACCGTCCTGATGTTCTTGATCCTGCGCTACTACGTCCAGGTCGTTTTGATCGTCAGGTTCATGTTGGTCTACCGGATATTCTAGGCCGTGAAAAAATTCTTAAAGTTCACATGCGTAAAGTGCCGTTAGGTGAAGATGTGAAGCCTGACCTGATTGCACGTGGTACACCGGGATTCTCTGGTGCGGACCTGGCAAACCTGGTTAATGAGGCGGCCCTGTTTGCGGCTCGAGCTAACAAGCGCACAGTGGGTATGGTTCAGTTCGAACAAGCGAAAGACAAAATCATGATGGGTGCTGAGCGTAAGTCCATGGTGATGTCTGAGAAAGAGCGTCTGAATACTGCATACCATGAAGCGGGACACGCTATTGTGGGCCGTCTGATGCCTGAACATGACCCTGTTTATAAAGTTTCCATTATTCCTCGTGGTAGAGCTCTGGGTGTGACCATGTTCCTGCCTGAGGAAGATCGTTACAGCCATAGCCGTCAGTCAATTCTGTCTAATATCTGTTCCCTGTACGGTGGTCGTATTGCGGAAGAGATGACATTGGGTAAAGAAGGTGTAACGACGGGAGCATCGAACGATATTCAGCGAGCAACTTCCTTTGCCCGAAATATGGTGGCGAAGTGGGGTTTAACCGATGAGCTTGGTCCGTTGCTGTACGATGAAGAGGAGTCTGATCCATTTAACCGTGGTTACGGTCAGGGTGCTAAACCTCTGGCGGAAGAGACTCAGCGTCGTATAGACAGTGAAACTCGCCGAATCATCGATGAGTGCTATAAGAAAGCAGAGCAGATTCTGGTGGATAACCGCGATATTTTGGAAACCATGTGTCAGGCGCTGATGAAGTATGAAACCATTGACAGCAAGCAGATTGATCAGTTGATGAACCGTGAGGCGGTGTCGGCTCCTGACGGCTGGGTGGAAGATGATGACAAAGGTGATGATCAGGGAACTGCTACTCAGGAAGCTGATACCCAAACTACAGCTGAAGAGCAGGATGATCAAACTACACTAGATACCGGTTCTGATGAGCAGGGGGATAAGGGTGTAGATCCTGATGTACCTCATTCTCCAGATAACAATGTTCACTGATTGTTAGCTGATTCTAAAAAGGCTGGCTCGAAAGAAGCCGGCCTTTTTTAATGCAAATAGAAAAGTAAGAACTATGCGTATTTTGAACTGTGGGCAGTATCAACTGGACCTTTCGAAAACTCATGTGATGGGCATCCTGAATGTTACGCCTGACTCGTTTTCCGATGGTGGAAACTTGTATTCAGGGGAAGGGCTTCTGTTAGATAAAGTTCTCCATCGAGCAGAAAAAATGCTGGCTGATGGCGCAACTATTCTAGATATCGGAGGAGAATCAACCCGCCCAGGTGCTGTGGCAGTGAGTCTTCAGGAAGAGATGGATCGGGTGTTGCCTGTGGTTGAGCGGATCGCAGCAGAGCTTGAAGTGGTTATCTCTGTTGATACCAGTAGTCCAGAAGTGATGACTCAATCAGCTGCTTTAGGGGCAGGGTTGATCAATGATGTTCGTGCTTTAGGGCGTGAAGGGGCTTTAAAAGCAGCTGCCGCAACTCAATTACCAGTTTGTCTGATGCATATGCAGGGTAGCCCGGCTACGATGCAGGATCGACCGGTATATGAGGATGTTCTGGATGATGTTGAGGATTTTCTTCTGCAGCGGATAAGTGACTGCGAGAAAGCGGGTATCACAAAAGAACGTCTGATTTTGGACCCGGGGTTTGGGTTTGGCAAAACGGTTGAGCACAATCTGCGTTTGCTGAACAATCTACAGCGTCTGAAAAAGCAGGGGTTACCGCTTCTAATCGGTACATCAAGAAAATCTATGATTGGTGCAGTATTAGGACGTGAGGTAGATCAACGTTTGCCCGGTAGTCTGGCGACAGTAGCTGTTGCGGTAATGCAAGGGGCTGAGATAATACGGGTTCATGATGTGGCTGAAACGGTGGATGTGGTTAAAATGACCCGTGCGGTCATGGCTGAGTCACAAGAGGTTTAGGTAATAATAGTTATGGCGAAAAGATATTTTGGAACTGATGGTATCCGTGGTCGTGTTGGTCAGTTTCCGATAACACCGGATTTTGTGCTTAAACTGGGTTGGGCTGCGGGTAAGGTATTCGCCCGTGAAGGTCATAGTAAGATTCTTATCGGTAAAGATACTCGTATATCTGGTTATATGTTTGAGTCAGCACTGGAAGCAGGTTTGTCTGCTGCCGGTGTTGATGTGCTGCTAACAGGTCCAATGCCTACGCCGGCAATTGCTTATTTAGCGCGTACTTTCAGAGCCGATGCCGGAATTGTAATCAGTGCATCGCATAATCCATTTTTTGATAATGGTATTAAGTTTTTCTCATCTCAGGGGACCAAATTGCCGGATGAGATTGAACAGGCGATAGAAGCGCAGATGGATATCGCTATGACAACGGTTGACTCTGCTGAGCTGGGTAAGGCGAAACGTATTGATGATGCTGCAGGCCGTTATATTGAATTCTGTAAAGCAACTGCGGGTGGTATCAGTCTTAAGGGACTTAAGATCGTTCTGGATTGTGCCAACGGTGCTACCTACCATGTGGCCCCGGCGGTATTCTCTGAATTGGGTGCTACTGTCGTGGAGATTGCATCGTCTCCTGATGGTCTGAATATCAATGAAGAGTGTGGAGCGACTGCAACGCAGCGACTGCAAAAGGTAGTAACAGCGGAAGCTGCTGATTTGGGGATAGCTCTTGATGGTGATGGTGACCGAGTCATTATGGTTGATCATCTGGGTGAACAGGTTGATGGTGATGAGCTGTTGTATATCATTGCCGCCCAGATGCGCCGTGAAGATAGCTTCAAAGGTGGAGTAGTTGGTACTTTGATGTCTAACTTTGGGCTTGAGCAAGCGTTTGTGCGTGAGGGTATTCCTTTTACGCGGGCGAATGTTGGCGATCGTTATGTGATGGAGCGGCTGTACAAGCATGATTGGTTGCTGGGTGGAGAGAGCTCAGGTCATATAGTCTGCCGTCATCTGACGACAACAGGCGATGGAACGGTCGCGGCACTACAAGTCCTGAAAGCGATTATAGAAACAGGAAACACATTGAGCGAATTGCGTCATGGTATGACAAAAATGCCGCAGACGATGATCAATGTGCGTATGGAAAATAAGGTCAGCATTGATGGAGTAGAGGCTATCGAGCAGGCCGTGGCAGCAACTGAAGCAACACTGGGTGATCGAGGTCGTGTTCTGCTTCGTCCGTCAGGTACAGAACCTGTTGTACGAGTTATGATCGAAGGTGAGGATGCTGCTGAAGTGGATAAGCTATGCCAGCAGTTAGCGGGGGATGTTGAAAAAGCCCTGCTCGCGCTTGAAACTTCAGTATAAGCCAGTTAATATTTGCGCCTCTTGAAATGGGGGTATCCTAATGCGCACAGCTTTAGTAGCCGGTAACTGGAAGATGAATGGGGACTCAGGTTTCATCAGTGAACTGATGACCGGTCTTAAAACAGATGTTCCTGCTTCTGGTGTTGAGGTTCTTGTTTGTCCGCCGTCGGTATACCTTTCCCAGGTTAAAGTGCAGACTGAAGGTTCTGTTATTGCACTAGGTGCACAGAATGTCAGCGAACAGAAAAACGGCGCTTTTACCGGTGAAATTTCTCTGTCGATGCTGCAGGACCTTGGATGTGAATATGTCATTCTAGGTCATTCTGAGCGTCGTAGTATTTATGCTGAAACAGATGAACTGGTTGCGCAGAAGTTTATTGCAACAGTTGAAACAGGCTTGAAGCCTATTCTCTGTGTAGGTGAAACGCTCGCAGAGCGTGAGGCAGATCAGACACTTGAAGTTGTGGGTCGTCAGATCCGTGCAGTAGTTGAAGCGGCAGGCATTGAGGCGTTTGCTGATGCAGTTATTGCGTACGAGCCGGTTTGGGCTATTGGTACTGGTAAAACAGCTACACCGGAGCAGGCTCAGGAAGTTCATGCAGCAATCCGTGAGATGATTGCGCAGAGTGATGCAGGTACGGCTGCTAAGATCCGTATTCTGTATGGCGGCAGTGTTAATGCTGGTAATGCGGCTGAGCTGTTCGCAAACGAAGATGTAGACGGTGGCCTTGTTGGTGGCGCCTCACTTAAAGCTAATGATTTTGTTGCTATCTGCCAAGCGGCAGGTGCATAAACTGACGGTTCTGAGATGGAAACAGTAATTCTTATTGTACACGTGTTGCTAGCAGTGGCTGTAATTGCACTGATTCTACTGCAACAGGGTAAAGGTGCAGAGGCCGGTGCTTCTTTCGGCGCTGGTGCTTCACAAACCGTATTTGGTAGTACGGGTAGCGGCAACTTTCTGTCCCGTATGACAGCGGTTGTAGCTGCAGGCATCTTTGCAACCAGCTTTGTTTTGGCTGTATACGCTAAAAATAAAGCTGAATCTATCGGTGATGCAGGCATCCCTTCTGCTGAGGTTATTGAAAGCAAGGCTGCTGCAGATGCAGCTGCGGCTCAGGAACCACAGTTGCCAGCATTGGAAGGGTCTAAGCCAGCAGGTGCAGAAGCTCCAGCTGAGTCGGATATTCCTCAAGCTAACTGATAGTTCGTAAAAGTTTGTTGCCCAAGTGGTGGAATTGGTAGACACGCTATCTTGAGGGGGTAGTGGCCGTCAGGCCGTGCCGGTTCAAGTCCGGCCTTGGGCACCATTAATCTTGAAAAAAAACAGCGGTGCATATACAATACGCACCAGTTTTTTAGCGGGTTGAAAGTTTATATGTATCTTGAGCTTTTAATCGGCGGATTGGTCCAGATTTAAGATTTCTGGGCAGAGAAAAAGTTTGATGCGGGTGGGCAGCTTGGTGGTTATCGGGCTCCCAAAGCCGCAAGAGCCGAAGGGAGTCTCGACCTTCGGTGTTTGAGCCCAGTGATTGTTATTGGGAACAGAGACTCTTTGGTGCGGGGTGGAGCAGCTTGGTAGCTCGTCGGGCTCATAACCCGAAGGTCGTTGGTTCAAATCCAGCCCCCGCTACCAACCTTATTTATACGTAAGGCCCCTATTAAGGGGCTTTTTCGTAGGTGAAATGTAGTGTTGCTCAATCGAGTGTGCTACGTATCGGGAATGGGTCATAGGACCCATTTTTTGTCTTTGAAATTTGTGGTGCAAGATTTAACTTATTGTTTAATAAGGGTTTTGTGTCATGTGTTATTGCAGGTGAGATATTCGTGTCAGCGAAAATGAAACTTTTACAAGAGTTGATAGAGCCAGCAGTTACTGCACTGGGGGTTGAACTCTGGGGTATTGAGTTTCTCTCACAGGGAAAACACAGCACCCTTCGGGTGTATATCGACTCTGAGAATGGTATTAGCGTAGATGATTGCGCAAAGGTCAGTCATCAGGTCAGCGGTATTATGGATGTAGAAGATCCAATTGCAGGTAACTACACCCTGGAGGTGTCCTCACCGGGTATGGATCGTCCGCTTTTCACGTTGGAGCAGTTTGCGGCTTATGCAGGCTCTCAAATTCAGGTTCGCCTACGTGTGGCTTTTGAAGGCCGCCGTAAGTTCAAAGGTGTTCTGAATGGTGTTGAAGGTGACGACGTACTTGTTGTGGTCGATAACGAAGAATATATGTTGCCGATCGAGTATATCGATCGTGCAAATATCATCCCACAGTTCTAAACGTGGATTAGAGGTCTTGGGCGAGGCAGAAGAATGAATAAAGAGATTCTGTTGGTAGCGGAAGCCGTTTCTAACGAGAAAGATGTTCCGAAAGAAGTTATTTTCGAAGCGATTGAGGTTGCGCTGGCTACGGCAACTAAGAAACGTTACGACGAAGAAGCGGATATCCGTGTAGATATCGACCGCACAAGCGGTGACTACGAAACATTCCGTCGCTGGTTGGTAGTGAGCAACGAGGAAGTGCCAGCACTGGGTACTGAGCTGACTATGGAAGAGGCGGAAGAGATTGATAAAGCGCTGCAGCCTGGTGATATCCACGAAGAGCAGGTTGAGTCAGTTAAGTTCGGTCGTATTGCAGCGCAGACTGCAAAACAGGTAATCGTACAGAAAGTACGTGAAGCTGAGCGCGCTAAAGTCGTTGAACAGTATCGCGATCGTCAGGGTGAATTGATCTCTGGCAGTGTGAAGAAAGTTACACGCGATAACATTATTGTAGATCTGGGTAACAATGCTGAAGCATTGCTACCACGTGATCAGTTGATCCAGCGTGAAGCGTTCCGCATGGGTGATCGCGTACGTGCGATCCTGCTGGAAGTTCGCTCCGAAGGCCGTGGCCCTCAGTTGGTAATGAGCCGTACTTGTAACGAGATGCTGATCGAACTGTTCCGTATCGAAGTACCAGAAATTTCGGAAGAAGTTATTGAGATCCGTGCTGCATCTCGTGATTGCGGTTCTCGTGCGAAAATTGCGGTTAAGACTAACGACGGTCGTATCGATCCTGTTGGTGCATGTGTTGGTATGCGTGGTTCTCGTGTACAGGCAGTATCCAATGAACTGGGCGGCGAGCGTGTTGATATCGTACTCTGGGACGACAACCCTGCGCAGCTGGTGATCAATGCGATGGCTCCGGCGGAAGTGGCTTCTATCGTACTGGATGAAGAAACTCACTCCATGGATGTGGCTGTAGCAGAAGACAACCTGGCGATGGCGATTGGCCGTAGCGGTCAGAACGTTCGTTTGGCATCTGAGCTGACTGGCTGGGAACTAAACGTAATGACAGAAGAAGATGCTCAGGAGAAACATCAGTCTGAGGTTGGCTCTGTTATTGATAACTTCATCAACCACCTGGATGTGGATGAAGACGTAGCTGAAGTGCTGGTTGAAGAAGGCTTCACAACGCTGGAAGAAGTTGCCTACGTACCTGTAGACGAGATGTTGGAAATTGACGGTTTCGATGAAGATATCGTTGAAGAACTACGTAAGCGTGCGAAAGATGCATTGCTGAACCTGGCAATTGCTAGCGAAGAAAAACTGGATAAAGCAGAACCGGCAGATGACCTGTTGGAGATGGATGGTATGGATAAACATCTTGCCTTCCTGATGGCTGCTCAGGGCATCATTACCATGGAAGATCTGGCAGAACAGTCTGTTGATGATCTACTGGATATTGAAGGCCTGGATGAAGAAAAAGCGGCGGCATTGATCATGACTGCTCGTGCACCATGGTTTGCTGAAGAGTAAAGGTTAACGGAAGAGGAGTCTCCCTAATGGCAGAAGTAACAGTTAAGCAACTTGCCGAAATGGTTGGTGTTTCCGTTGAGCGTTTGCTTGAGCAGATGCAGGAAGCCGGTATTTCAGGTAAGAATGAAACCGCAGAGGTTTCGGAAACAGAACGTCAGACACTGCTGAATCACCTTAAGCGTAGCCACGGTGAAGACACAGAAGATGGCGAACCAAAAAAGATTACCCTGAAGCGTAAAACTACGTCCACTCTAAAAGTGGCGGGTGCTTCAGGTAAGAAAAAGACAGTTAACGTTGAAGTACGTAAGAAACGTACTTATGTGAAACGTTCTGAGATGGATGATGGCGAGCAGGCTGAAGCAGCTGCGCTGGAAGCTCAAAAGGCTGAAGAAGCACGCCTAGAAGAAGAGCGTCAGAAGCAGGCTGAAGAGCAGGCAGCTAAAGAAGCAGAAGAAGCGAAGGCAAAAGAAGCTCAAGAAGCTGAAGCGAAAGCCAAAGAAGCGGAAGAAGCTGCGAACCGCGAGAAAGAAGCGGAAGAAGCTGCGCGGATTAAGCGCGAAGAGGAAGAAGAAGCTCGTCGTCAGAAGAAAGAAAAAGAGGCGGAAGCTCGTTTCCAGGCTCAGGAGCAGGCTAAGAAGAAAGAGCCGGCTGGTCGTACAGATAACAATCGACGTGGCGGAAAAGGCAAGAAAGGCGGAAATCAGGACCGTCGTGGCGGCAAAATCAGCCGTAACCGTGGTAAGAACGGTAAGCCGATCTCCAACAAGCCAAATGAGCATGGCTTTAAAGAGCCAACAACTCAGCAGGTATTGGAAGTTAACATCCCTGAGAGTATCACCGTAGCTGATCTGGCGAAGAAGATGAACGTCAAAGCTGCTGAAGTGATCAAGGTTATGTTTGGTATGGGCGCTATGGCAACTATTAACCAGGTAATCGATCAGGATACAGCAACACTGGTTGTTGAAGAGATGGGCCACACGCCGAAGCCGATGCAGGAAAATGCAGTCGAAGAAGCGTTGATGGAAAGCATCCAGTCTCAGCAGGGTGAAAAAGAAGGTCGTGCCCCAGTTGTTACTGTAATGGGTCATGTAGACCACGGTAAAACATCCCTGTTGGATTACATTCGTTCCTCACGTGTTGCTTCCGGTGAGTCTGGTGGTATTACCCAGCACATCGGTGCATACCACGTTGATACGGATAACGGCATGGTTACCTTCCTGGATACTCCGGGCCACGCAGCGTTCACCGCAATGCGTGCACGTGGTGCATCCGTAACCGATATCGTAATTCTGGTAGTTGCAGCAGACGATGGCGTAATGCCTCAGACTGAAGAAGCGGTTCAGCACGCAAAAGCGGCGGGCGTTCCTCTGGTTGTTGCAGTTAACAAAATTGATAAAGAACAAGCTGATCCTGATCGTGTTAAGAACGAACTGGCTGCGTTGGAAGTTATCCCGGAAGAGTGGGGTGGTGAGAACCAGTTTGTAAACGTTTCTGCGAAAACTGGTCAAGGCATCGATGAGCTTCTGGATGCGGTACTACTGCAAGCAGAAGTACTTGAGCTGGAAGCGGTACCAAATGCGCCAGGTCAGGGTGTTGTAGTTGAATCCCGTCTGGATAAAGGTCGTGGTCCGGTTGCAACGGTACTGGTACAGAATGGTACTCTGCGTAAAGGTGATATCGTACTTGCTGGTCTGCACTACGGTCGTGTGCGTGCCATGCTGGATGAAAACGGTAAGCCAATTGAAGCTGCTGGTCCTGCGATCCCTGTAGAGATTCAGGGTCTGGACGGTACACCGAATGCCGGTGATGAGTTCACCATGGTATCCAACGAGAAGAAGGCACGTGAAGTTGCGTTGTTCCGTCAGGGTAAATACCGTGATGTGAAACTGGCTCGTCAGCAGAAATCCAAACTGGAAAATCTGTTTGCCAACATGCAGGCGGGTGACGTTAAGCAGTTCAACATCGTACTGAAAACAGACGTACGTGGTTCCTTGGAAGCACTGACTCACGCACTGGAAGATCTGTCTACCGACGAAGTAAAAGTGAACATCGTATCTGGCGGTGTAGGTGGTATCGCTGAGACTGATGCTAACCTGGCGGTAACAGCTTCTGCTCTGATGGTTGGTTTTAACGTTCGTGCAGACGCTCAGGCGCGTCAGGTTCTGGAACGTGAAGGTATCGAACTGCGTTACTACAGCGTTATCTACGACATCATCGATGATGTTAAACAGGCGATGGGCGGTCTGCTATCTCCTGAATACCGTGAAGAGATCGTGGGTATTGCTGAAGTACGTGATGTCTTTAAAGCGCCTAAGATCGGTGCTGTTGCGGGCTGTATGGTTACAGAAGGTACTGTATTCCGTAACAAGCGTATTCGTGTACTGCGTGAAAACGTTGTTATCTATGAAGGTGAGCTGGAATCCCTGCGTCGCTTCAAGGATAACGTGAACGAAGTTCGTCAGGGCATGGAGTGTGGTATCGGCGTTAAGAACTACAACGATGTTAAAGTCGGAGACCAGATTGAGGTTTACGACACTGTTGAAATTCAGCGTACTCTTTAAGGCGATAGAACACCTATATGGCACGCGATTATAGTCGTACACAACGGATCGCTGACCAGCTCCAGAGAGAGTTGGCTCAGCTGATCCAGTTTGAAGTTAAAGATCCTCGCCTTGGCATGGTTACAGTTAGCCATGTCAAAGTGAGTAAAGATCTTGGCGTTGCTGATGTCTACATCACTGTATTGCCGTTGAATGGCAAAGATGAAGCCGAAGCAATTGTTGATTCACTAAAAGTGCTGAACAGCGCGGCGGGTTTCCTGCGCGGTGAGTTGGCGCGTAATGTTAAGTTGCGAGTGATGCCGCAGCTGCGTTTCCACTTCGACGAAACCATAGAACGTGGACGTCATCTACATCATCTGATTGAGGCGACTATTCGCCAGGAAAATCAGAAGTCTACTGATAGCAACGACGAATCTGAAGAGAAGTAACTGTGGGACGTCGTAGAAAATCCCGAGGCCGGGCGGTCGACGGTGTATTCTTGTTGAATAAACCGACCGGCATCTCCTCCAATTCTGCTCTGCAGCAAGTTCGTCGTATCTACGGTGCCGCAAAAGGTGGTCATACAGGCGCCTTGGATCCACTGGCAACAGGTATGCTTCCGGTTTGCCTTGGAGAAGCGACTAAGTTTTCCCAGCACTTGCTGGATTCCGATAAACGCTATATCACGACTGCAAAACTGGGTATCCGTACTGATTCAAGTGATGCGGATGGTGAAGTCGTTGAGGAAAAACCGGTTCCAGAAGGTCTGGCTACAAAGCAGATCGAAGCGCTACTAGTTGAGCATTTTACCGGTGAGATTGAACAGGTTCCCTCAATGTTCTCCGCCTTGAAACATCAGGGGCAGCCGCTGTACAAATTGGCGCGCAAGGGAATTCAGGTTGAGGTTAAGCCTCGTAAAGTCACGATCCATGAGATCAAACTGACCGATCTGCGTGAGGGTGAAATCGATCTGGAAGTATTCTGTTCCAAAGGTACTTACATCCGTTCGATTGTTGAAGATTTAGGTCACTTACTAGGCTGTGGTGCGCATGTGAAAATGCTCCACCGACTTGATGTTGGTGCATTTAAAGCTGATCAGATGATGACGCTTGATGAGCTAAGGCAAAAAATGCCGGAAAATGCCTCGGAAGAGGAGCAAAAAAGCATACAAACTGAGCTGGATAAGCTATTATTGCCGGCCTGGGCCGCTGTGGCAGATATGCCTGCAGTTACGCTCGATCAGAAGCAGAGTGATCTGATTCTACATGGTCAGTCAGTTGAACAGGCTGAATATGTTGAAGGCGATATGGTTCGGTTGTTTGCAGCAGGGGAAATAGAACGTTTCTTGGGTGTTGCAGAGGTGGTAGATAACCGCTTTAAACCGAAACGTCTGATCTGCACTGAAGCTGATCAATAAAGAATTTTTTGGATCTCAACAGAGGTTCAATAATGTGGCGTTGTACTGAAAACATGCTCGGTACATCGTTTCTTTCTAAATCCGGCAACTCATAGAGTTGTGTGCATGTTTTCTAGGAGATATGAAAATGGCATTAACTGCTGAGAAAAAAGCGGCAATCGTTGCAGATTTCGCACGTGCTGAAGGCGATACTGGTTCCCCAGAAGTTCAGGTAGCTCTGCTGTCTGCTAACATCGAAGGTCTGCAGTCTCACTTTAAAGCAAACAAGCACGACCACCACTCTCGTCGTGGTCTGATCCGCATGGTAAACCAGCGTCGTAAGCTGCTGGACTACCTGAAAGGTAAAGATGCTGATCGTTACCTTGACCTGATCAAGCGTCTGGGTCTGCGTCGCTAATAGTTAGTGTAAGTTTTCTGGGGCCATACAATGTATGGCCCCGGTTTTATCTGGGGTAGAAAAACGTTAACGCTTTCATCCCGCCTGTACTCCAATGTGTTTTAGCCTGAATAAAAAAGGCGTTACTGAGAATCCATTGGAGTACTGGCAAGACTTTAGGTTTGAACCGTTAACAAGCACTGCCCTACCAAACAAATAAAGGAAATTATTGTGTTCCAAATAGCTACTAAAACATTTCAGTTTGGTGGTCAGGAAGTAACAATCGAAACTGGCCGCGTTGCGCGTCAGGCGACTGGTGCTGTTCTGGTTAAAATGGGTGGCAACGAAGTACTGTGTACGGTTGTTGGCGCTAAAGAAGCAAAAGAAGGACAGGGCTTCTTCCCACTGTCCGTTCACTACCAGGAAAAATACTATGCAGTAGGCCGTATCCCTGGTGGTTTCTTCAAACGTGAAGCGCGTCCTTCTGAAAAAGAAACGCTGACTTCCCGTCTGATCGACCGTCCAATTCGTCCACTGTTCCCGAAAGGTTACATGAACGAAGTACAGGTTGTTTGTACTGTAGTTTCTGCTGATAAGAAAAATGATCCAGATATCGCTGCAATGATCGGTACTTCTGCAGCACTGGCTATCTCTGGTATCCCATTCCAGGGTCCAATCGGTGCAGCACGTGTTGGCTTCACTGAAGAAGCGGGCTACCTGCTGAACCCATCTTTTGAACAGCTGCAGACTTCTGAGCTGGACATGGTGGTAGCGGGTACTTCTGAAGCGGTTCTGATGGTTGAGTCTGAAGCTCAGGAACTGTCTGAAGATGAAATGCTGGGTGCGGTTCTTTTCGCACACCAGGAGATGCAGACTGTAATCAATGCTGTTAATGAACTGGCTGCAGAAGCTGGTAAAGAAGCATGGGTTTGGGAAGCGCCAGCGAAAGATGAAGATCTGATCGCGAAAGTACGCGCTGAAGTAGGCGAAGGCATCACTGCTGCTTACCAGGTTGCTGACAAAATGCAGCGTCAGAATGCGCTGGCTGAACTGCGTACTAAAGCAGTTGAAGCACTGGCGGGCGACGAAGAAGGTCAGCCTTCTGCAGGTGATGTGTCCGGTATCGTTAGCTCTCTGGAAAAAGAGATTGTTCGTGGCCGTATCGTAAACGGTGAACCACGTATCGACGGTCGTGATACTAAGACTGTTCGTGGTATCGACGTACAGATCGACGTACTACAGGGCACTCACGGTTCTGCTTTGTTCACACGTGGTGAAACACAGGCTATCGCAACTTGTACGCTGGGTACTGCACGTGATCAGCAGATCATCGATGCAATCGAAGGCGAGCGTAAAGATCCATTTATGCTGCACTACAACTTCCCTCCATACTCTGTAGGTGAATGTGGTCGTATGATGGGTGCTGGTCGTCGTGAGATCGGTCACGGTCGTCTGGCTCGTCGTGGTGTTGCAGCAGTTCTGCCAACACAGGAAGAGTTCCCATACACAATCCGTATCGTATCTGAGATCACTGAATCTAACGGTTCCAGCTCCATGGCTTCTGTATGTGGTGCGTCTCTGTCCATGATGGACGCAGGAGTACCTCTGAAAGCACCAGTTGCGGGTATCGCAATGGGTCTGGTTAAAGAAGGCGACAAGTTCGCTGTCCTGACTGACATCCTGGGTGACGAAGATCACCTGGGCGACATGGACTTTAAAGTAGCGGGTACTGAGCGTGGTGTAACTGCTCTGCAGATGGATATCAAAATTACTGGTATCACTGAAGAGATCATGGACATCGCTCTGGAGCAGGCATACGAAGCACGTGTACACATCCTTAAAGAGATGGCACAGGTTATCGGTTATGCTCGTCCAGAACTGCCAGACAACGCTCCTGCTCTGACTCAGCTGAAGATCAACCCTGAGAAGATCCGTGACGTTATCGGTAAAGGTGGTGCAACTATCCGTGCACTGACTGAAGAAACTGGCGCGTCTATCGATATCGAAGACGACGGTACAGTTCGCGTATATGCTGAAGACAAAGCAGCAGCTAAAGCAGCTACTGACAAGATCATCGAGATCACTGCAGAAGCAGAAATCGGCCAGATCTACGAAGGTAAGGTTGTTCGTATCGAAGACTTCGGTGCATTCGTAAACATCCTGCCAGGTAAAGATGGTCTGGTTCACATCTCTCAAATCGACAACAAGCGTGTTGAGAAAGTAACTGACTACATCCAGATGGATCAGATGGTTAAGGTTAAAGTTCTGGACGTAGACCAGCGCGGCCGTATCAAACTGTCTATGAAAGATCTGGAAGCGGATGACGCGGTTAGCTAAGCCAGAGCTTCGCTCTGCGGCGAGTGGCGAGAACGCCTCCGGCTGCGAGTAGCTAGGAAAAACGAAAACCGTCGATTTTATCGGCGGTTTTTTTATGCATGATATAAATCTTAAATTGTATAACCGCCGTACTAGTTATCAGTTCTGAGTTGATGAAGGCTCAATGTCTATGGGAACTTTCTTAGTAATTGAGTAACAAATATTTACCGTACAAATTTTTTATAAAGGTGGAGGGTATCTGAATGTCCGAAGAAAGAGCTGTACTTGCTGGTGGATGCTTCTGGGGTATGCAAGATCTGATTCGGAAACTGCCGGGCGTACTTGCAACACGTGTGGGTTATACCGGGGGCTACGTTCAGAATGCTACTTACCGGAATCATGGTACTCATGCTGAGGGTATCGAAATCCTGTTTGATCCAAGCCAGATATCGTACCGAACCTTATTAGAGTTTTTCTTCCAGATACATGATCCCACCACGCCCAACAGGCAGGGCAATGATCTGGGTACGGCCTATCGCTCAGCGATCTACTTTGTTGATGAAACTCAGAAACAAACCGCACTCGATACGATTGCGGATGTTGATGCCAGTGGCTTGTGGCCGGGTAAGGTGGTTACTGAGGTTGAAGCTGCTGGGGAGTTTTGGGTGGCAGAGGCAGAACATCAGGATTATCTTGAACATTTTCCTGGTGGGTATACATGTCATTTTCCACGGCCTAACTGGGTTTTGCCGAAACGCTAAGTCGATGGCTTAGCTCAATGGCGAGGACGACTACGCCTACTAGAACGCCTTCGGCTGCTAGGGGCTAGGAAAAAAGAAACCGCTGATTCATTGGCGATTTTTATAACTTCCGAGTTTTAAAGCGTGCTTTATGAGTGGCTGGTTTACAAGGAATTTCAAACGCAGCCCCTGCTTCTACCATTTCAGACTGTTCAATAATCTTCGGCCACCAATGAACTAACTTCTGAGCCTTTTCCCATGACTTAATTTGCGTCCATTGTTTTGCAAGTATGAAAACAGTTAAGCCGCTGCGGCGTATAGCTTCTTTTTCCATATCTCCCTTGCTTAATCTATCTTGGGTCACTATTACCCAATTTCCTTCCTTAGCTAGTGTATTAATCCAAGTAACGTCATCTGTGGAATGATCGAACTTTTCTCTAAGGTGGGTCACGCTATGCTGCCCTGCGCATAGCTCATTAAGGGCGCGGGCAAGATGGGGAGAGAGGTTGTTATCAATGAAGAACTTCATTAGAAGCAATCCGTTGCTCAAAACCAATAGCTGCTTTTACTTGATCTAAGGGGATCTCATAAGTATCAGCAACAATGCGATAGTTTTTATCTTCTGCTTTCCATGCAGCGAATAAAGTTTCGGTAGTAATACCAAAATCAGTGAGAATCGGTTTCCCGAAAGACCTAGTAGGGTCTAAGACGATTTTTCGAGATCTAGTAGGGTACCAACGAGAAGCTAGATTATTGTCGTTGTATTCTATGCCTGCATAGAGCGAATCAGATATAACTTGCTTAAATACATACTGTTTTTTTACCAAATCCATCAGGCATTCATCGCCGGTTTCCTCAAGAGTTTGAGCAAAAATGGACTGGCCATCAGTAAGAAATTTTTTACAGGTGAAGGGATACTTTGAACCAATAAGCTCTTGGGCATGCAGTGCTGCTACTCTAATAGCTTGAAAGCTCACACCATGATTTCTAAAAGCGTTTACAAATCTTAGTTCTAAGAGGTCATGAAAACTTAAGTTATCAGACATATCTAAGCCTGATAGTTCTGTTTTCCACAGACCATTGAACTCATTGTTTCTATATTGGAATAACCACCTACGAATCTTCCTTGCTTCGATTCCGGTGATGGCAGCGGCTTCCTGCACGCTATAAATTCCAACGCCTAATAAGCTATTCATTTAACAATCTCAAATACTTGAACCTACAGATGAATTCTATACTAATTAACTCGTTAACAAGGTTAATCTATTTCATGTTGGTTGTAATTGTGTGAAAAATATTAATTTAACTAACTGCTAAGCAGATCTAGGGGGGGATAGGCACGGATTTAATTCCCCTTCTGTGCAGCGGAGCATTGGAAGGTTTAATCGAAAAAGGGCGAAGCCTGTTTGAGGTCATGTAGTGACCGAGTTCTGGAGCCCCGACTAAACCTGAAACGCGCAGGGGAGTTGGCGGAGCCAACCAAACAGTAGGGGTGCTTCCTTTGAGGTAGAGAGTGGATTGTTAAGGCCTTTGCCACCAAAGGCCTTAACTCGCCATAAGGCGAAAAAGAAAAAGGATAGATCCCAATCCTCACTGAAATGAATCCCTCAACGGTATCTGACAACTATCAATTTAATAGCAGTGAAGTAAGCGTTCAGCTAAATTCACCTATTCTCTCCGTAAAAACATTATACTTCAGGTGCCTGTTTGATAAGGTCAACAGTGCCCACCACAATTACCAGCTTGAAAGTAAATTTTAAATGAGAAAACTGCTATCCCTTTTTACTCCTGCACTTATTACATGGTATTGCCTTGCCTACAGCCAATGGGCCAATGCCGGTCTACGTGAATATTTTAAAGAAGATGATGGCAGTACTAATTGGCAGTACGTTGCCAACTGGTCCAGCGGCATTCTCATTATTCTCTTATCAACCACCGCCATTTTCCTCTTTGTTAGCCGACGTGCATTGAACCGCAGCAACCGTGCCTTAACAGTAATGAATGACGAACTGGAACTACGAGTTCAGGAGCGTACGGCTACGCTCGATGAATCCAACCAGAAACTGCAAGAGAGCAACCAGAGACTGCATAGCTCTGAGGCTTATATTAAGAGTATCCTGAAATCCATGCCTGTAATGTTGGCTGGTCTTGATCAGAATGGCGTGGTTACGCACTGGAACAATGCGGCTGAACGTATAACCGGGTTGAAAGCAGAAGATGCACTAGATCAAGCGTTGTGGAAAGTCTATCCAATGATACCGGTTTCCAAGGAGCAGGTTGAAAAGGCAGTGAGCGAGCAAGAGGTACTGCATTTGAGACGTACTTATCGTGGTCAGCTGCATTTCGAAATTACGGTGTATCCTTTGGGGGATCAGGTAAATGGTGGTGTGGTTATTCTAATTGACGATGTGACTCAGCAAGTGCAGTCTGAAAATCAACTCATCGAAAAAGATAAGCTATCTGCCATGGGTGAGTTGTCGTCGGTTATGGCTCATGATCTGAGCGCTCCACTGCATGTGATTAATGAAGAAATCTTTCAGGCGATGCAATTGCTGCAGGTCGAAAGCAAAAGCGATGATCAATTGACATCGTTATTAACCGAAGTAGGGGATCAAAGTCGCCGGGCTTTGGCTATTACCAAAAACCTGATGGAGTTTTCTGCCAGTAGTCAGGATGACCTTACGCCACATTTAATCCCCGAAATTATGGATCACACGCTGGAGCTGGCTGAAGAGATTTACTCATTTACTGATGGCTTAAAACTTAGCGATGTAGAAGTGGAGCGCAAGTATGAAGCGGATCTGCCTTTAATTCCATGTTTGGCTTCTGAATTACAGCAGGTGTTTTTAAGCTTAATCCGTCACAGTCTCTATGCGTTAAGCAATGTGGAAAGGCCTGAACACCAAGCTAAAATCACTATCCAAGTATTAACTTGTTACGATTCCTTGTGGGTGAAGATTCAACATAACGGTGTTGGTATCGATCTCGACGAACAGCAAATTATCTTTGAACCGTATTTTAGTCACGATTCTCTGAGTAGTAGTGACTTTGATGCGAGTAAACGTTTGTCTTTCCCCTACTTTATTATTACCGAACATCATCAGGGGCATATGGCTGTAACATCGGATGTGAACGTAGGCACGACCTTCCATATCGAATTGCAGTTAAAGCCTTAATTTATCGATAATAACAGGGGTAGAGAGGGGCGTTTTACCACCAAAGCTCTTTACTCGCAGAGGCGAAAATAATAGATTCCGACCTTCGCTGGAATGACGAGTGTTGAGAGTATTAGAGCTGCGGATAGCTTTTCCTGGCTACTCGCAGCTTAAATTATCTGGTAGGAGCCTTTGTTCTGGTTCACTTCTAAAAGAAGTGAAGACTAGACTCTTTTGCTCAGGGGCAGGTATACCCGCCATCGATCACCAGATCGGTTCCCGTCATAAACGAGGATTCGTCTGAAGCTAAAAACAAGGTTCCGTATGCAATCTCTTCAGGTTTACCAAAGCGTTTCATCGGTACCATTTCGATTAGTGGCTCCCAAGCTTCTTTCGGTACAGAGCTTTCAAACAAATTAGTATCAAACATACCCGGGCAGATGGAGTTTATGCGGATATTATCTGCAACAAACTCGAGTGCAGCTGAACGCGTCATCAAACGTACAGCCCCTTTAGTGCTCTGATAAGCGGTAGATGTTCCTGCACCAGAAATCCCGTAGATAGAGGCAAAATTGATAATAGAGCCCCCGCCATTATTTCGCATGGAGGGCACAACTGCTTTCATACCGAGTAAACAACCGAGCTGATTGACTCCCACAATCTGTTGGAATTTATCAATAGTATGGTCAAGCAAGCCGGCGTGATAATAGATACCTGCGTTATTCACAAGTACATCTAACTTACCAAAAGTTTGCTCGGTGTGTTTTACCGCCTGAATCCACTGCTCTTCCTGGGTGACGTCTAAAGCGCAAAGTTCGGCTTGGCCGCCTTCAGAACGAATTGACTCGACAGTTTGCTTGGCATTATCCCACAGCCCGGTCGCTGGTTGGCTCTGAGCAATAATTGGGTCCTCGGGTAAATTTGTGAGCATGACTGAGGCGCCTTCTTTCGCCATTAATTTAGCCTGGGCACTCCCCAAGCCACCGCCTGCACCCGTGATCAAAACTACTTTGCCTTGTAATCGTTTGCTCATTATTGAACCTTTTTGTTTTTAATACAGATAAATCCAGTATTGAAAAAACAGGGAAGGGGAACGAGGTGAATAAGTACGTTTTGGTGATCAAAATCGAGCAATGTAAAAACGTTGGTAACTAAGAAGGGCTTTGGGGTTTGTTACTAAAAAGAGCGAAGTTCAGGCTCATACATAGCCTCCCCATCCCTAAATGCTATCCCGCCTCCTGCGCACTCTTTAGTAAACTTATAAGGGAGGTCCGCAATATACACCTTCACATTGGGGTAGATATAACCCCGGGCAATCATCTGTGCTGAATGTAGTTGGTTTTCCCTATAGGCGCGGAGTTTTCTAATCTGGTGCTTCAGTGCAGAAACCAGTTTTGCGGTGTGTTTTATCGCACTGACCAGACGTTTAGTTTTCTCCAGGGTATCCATGGTTTTGGGTAGGGTTTTGAATTCAGGTAGTAGAAGCCTGAGTTCATTCAGAAGTTTCTGATTACTGTTGAGCTTTTCACTCAACTGCTGTTCATGGGTCTTGCTCTCTTCATAGTGACAGCAAAGACGTATCTCGGTTGGGATAAAGGCCTCCGTACCGTAGTTGGCACAGGAGACACCTTTACAGGCATGAGTAAGACCGCCGATTAGCTTGCTATTACGGTCTCGGGGGGCGCGCCCGATCTCCAGTAGCCCGCGGGTTTGGCTTAGGCAGTGTAGTAGTTGTTTATCAACAATAATCCCTTTTTCCGCATCCAGTTTAGCGTATTGAGCAAAACCGATCTGGACATGTCCTTCTGCTTGTAAGTGGCAGTTCAGTTCCTCGGGGTTGAAGTGCTGAGAGCTATCCTGTTGCTGACGACCGATAACTCCTTTGCGTACGATGATATCGCCGCCGGCTTCAATATGGGCGTAGTAGACAGATCCACCTATAGTGATATCTCCGGTGGCTGAGATCTTCATACCATCCTCTACGTCGCCCTGAATAATAACGCTGCCATCAAAGCTGATATGTCCGGTGCCTATATCTACTTTTGCAGCGGTATAGATCTGGTCAACACGCATACCGCGAGGTTGTTCGACGGGCAATCCCTGCCGCGCTGCAAGGATCTGATCTTTTGACTCACTGAGTATAACCCCTTCGGATGGAGTAAATGGCACCTCTTTACCCGGTTTGGGGGGGATTACTTCGCCAGTAACAGTAAAACCCATTTTCCCGGGGGTAGGTGGTTCAAGGTGCATCAGTAACTCACCCTCTTTTACGGTCATGATCTCGCCGAAATCGAGTAAGTCTACCGTGCCATCGCCACGCTCTTTCGGTTGATTCAGTTGTTGTCTCAGAGTTTTAACGTCGGAGATCCATTCCCCGTCTTTGCCATGTTCGGCGTTACGCCCACAGGCGATCTCTTTTTCGATTGTGCTGCCCGGCTTGGCTTGATGCGCTTCCTTGAGCAGAGCGCTTAGTTCTTTGTTTCTTAGGCCTTTGCGGATATTGGCTGCGGCCAGTGCTTGTTTTAGTTGTTTCGGGCCTATCGGCTTGCCGCCGTATGCGGCTCGTATGGTTGCTGTGGCTGTCAGTTTGTCGGCGCTAAGCTGTAACGATAGTTGGGCATCAATTCGTTTGGCGATAATGAAGGAAATAGGGAAACGGGTTTGCTCATTATCAGGCTCTTCCGCTGCAGAGATGATCTGATTGATGGCAGCATCTTCCCATTTAAGAGAAGTAAGATCTGCCTCTTCCAGCAGATGTTGGATGGTTTCGAAATCAACTGTTTCACCTTCGTCTGGATGTTCTAACACCGCTTCAACCGACAGGTGATCTTCTGCTTCACGTAAGCTTAAGCAGGCCATAGGCAATCGTTCTCGTGTTAATTACCTGTTTAGTATTGTTCAGATTTTTAAAAAGTCTAATAAATCAGGTGATTAGCTTGTATATTCAAACAAACTTGTATGCTTTTCATGATTTATTATTGTTTCAGTAGTTAAATTCAAAGTGGAAAGCCAATCTGTACTGCTGTGACTAGTTAGAATTTGTCCCTGTTTAATTACGACTAGTGCCGTTAAAGTGACCCTCTTCAACCTTAGAGTTATTCGCTATGTTAAGTAAGCAGCAGCGCCTGGCGCTTGTTCCCTGGGCCTTTGTAGGTATATGGAGCACCGGTTTTATCGGGGCTAAATATGCTGTGCCTTATATGGAACCATTTAGCGTATTACTGCTGCGAACCGTTTTAACACTGCTGGTATTTGCAGGATTATTGTTATGGCGTAAGCCCCAGTGGTGCTCGCTGCCGCAGGCTGGGCATCAAATGGTTGTAGGTTTTCTGGTTCACGCTTGTTATCTGGGTGGTGTTTTTGCCGCAATCGATTGGGCGCTTCCTGCAGGAATCACCTCATTGGTGATGGGAGTACAACCTCTTCTAACAGCGTTAATCGGTTGGTTGTGGCTAAGTGAGCGCTTACTTAAAAGGCAATGGATAGGTTTGTTGCTGGGCTTTGTCGGTGTGTTGCTGGTGGTTAGTCAGAATGGGCAGGGTAATTCTGACATCGCAGGTTGGGATGCCTGGAGTGCTGCAATAATTGCTTTGCTGGCAATCTCTATAGGTACGCTTTACCAGAAGCGTTTTGGCTCCGGTGTAGATCTGATGGTAGGGGCTTTTTACCAATATCTGGCCACTGCCTTTGTGATGGCTGCGTTGGCATTTCTGTTTGATTCTGGGCAGGTGGATTGGAGCTGGCCTCTGCTGGGCGCATTAGCCTGGATGGTGTTGGCTCTGTCAGTAACCGCTATTTTATTGCTGCTGGTGATGATCCGTGAAGGTGAGGCGAGCAAAGTGGCGAGTTATTTCTATCTGGTACCACCACTGACCGCGTTAGAAGCCTGGCTCCTGTTTGATGAAACTTTGAATGCGGTCGCTTTGGTAGGCATTGTCGTAGCTGTTGCGGGTGTTTATCTGGCAGTGAAGCGTAAAGAGGCTTAACCCGGATATTTTATGTAGGGATCGGAATTTTTGGGAAATATGGCTAAGCAATTGTTTTTATCTTGTGCAGGGCCTTGGTGGTTCCAAGGTTCAAGGAAGATGAGAACAAGTGTAACGTCAGATTTTTCAGAAAACTGATCAGTGATAGGTTGGTTACATAGTGTAACTTTCTAATATATGCAGGAAACCCAGGTAGCATAAGGCTTACAGTATGATTTTTAGCGCCTTCATGAAAAATTCGGGTTAATCAGTCGATCACATCTTATGAGTTAAACGCACCAGCTTAAAGTTACCATTGGACATAATGCATTCTGCTTGATGGAAGTATTGATGGGCTTTACGTTCAATCGGAATATGGATGTTTGTTACAAAGCAGGCAACACCTCGGCTGTGTAAACGATCGTGAGCGGCCTTAAGGAAACGGTCGGTCAGATCTCCATCTACTGAGAAGCCTGCATGGAAGGGAGGGTTACAGACGATCAGATCGAACTTCTCGGTGATCCCTTCTGCGCAACTGGCAGCAATTACTTTGCCATTGATTGGATAGCGGTCGAAGTTACGCTCACAGGCTTTTATTGCCGCTGCATTATTGTCGGTAGCTACTACCGGTATATCCAGATAGCTCAGATTGAGCGAAAGGTAGCCGTATCCGCACCCAAGATCCAGAGCGTTTTTGGGTGGTTCTATCAGGGTCATTAGGAAGCTATCCAGATTTTCAATCAGATAGGCGCTGCCCTTATCTATTTTATCCCAGCCGAACACCCCTGGCTTACTGTAGTATTCAAAAGATGACTCATGCTGGGTATCTGAGCAGGTCACACGTAGCTCATGGTAGTTTTTGTCATCAAGCTGTTTGTTGCTGACTTCGTTATGTTTGCTTAAGATCGCCAGCCAAGTGTCTTTATCCGCCTTACTGCTTTCTCCCTCTCCAAACAGCTTCTTTGCTTTGCTGAAGTAGGTTTTGATCCCTTCGCCTTTGTCGCCTGCCAGAATCAGTTGGCCATCTTCTTTGAGGCAGCGGAACGCTTCATTGATGATGTGGTGAACGACCAGTTTCTCTTTGGATATGCGGTAGATCACCTGATCAAGGGAGTTGTCTTCAATAATGCTGAAATCGTAGTCTGAGAAGAGAACCTTCCAATCCTGCTTTTGCAGCTGTTGTTCCAGATCTATACGGTTGGCGATTACGGTAACAGCATCGTTGGGCCTTAAGTTGGCGCTGAGAAGGTTCTCATCGGCCAGCCATAAGCTGCGTATATTCGTATCCTTCAGGTAAGGGATAAGCTGGTTAAAAGCGGAATCACTCATTTGATGCTGTTGATCTCTTCATCTGTCAGGAAACGGAATTCACCTGGTTCCAGATCTTCATCCAATTCAATATCGCCGATGCGTTGCCGGTGAAGCTCCGTAACCTTGTTGCCAATGGCAGCGAACATACGCTTCACCTGATGGTAACGGCCTTCGGTCAGAATCACTTCGGCTTCATTCTCGGCTGTGATGGTTAACTGTGCCGGTTTTGTGCGCTGCTTATCATTGATAAGCATCAGGCCGTTCTCGAATTTTTCTACGGCATCCTCTGGAATTGGATCAGCAGTAGTGACTTGGTAAAGCTTGCCTGTCTTATGTTTAGGTGAAGTGATTCTATGCGCCCATTTGCCATCACTGGTAATCAGAACAAGCCCGGTCGTATCTACATCAAGGCGGCCGCAGATTGTCAGTTCTTCTGCGCGAGGCAGGTCGATAAGGCTGAGTACTGTAGGGTGAGTACCATCATCATTGGAGCAAACGCAGCCCAAAGGTTTATGCAACATCAGGTATTTATCGCCGGGTGCGTCAACCGGATAACCACTGAGATATACCTCATCCTCTTCACCTATGTGCTGGGATGGGTCGGATACCTCGATATCGTTCACCACAACTTCACCTGCTTTCATAAAACGGCGGACCTCTTTGCGGGAGAATCCTGTGGATTGGGCGAGATATTTGTCTAAGCGCATAGTGATGTGATAACTGGAGCCGTCGGAAAAGCGGCTATTATATCTGAACTATTACCATGAATGCTGTAACGTTTTTTGTGATCAGTTTTTAGGCTAATATACGCGCCTTGATTTTGAGGCAGTAATTATAGATGTCTGCCTCGCAACGGAGCTAAAAGTGAAACTGTTTGTAGATAACCTGACCAATGTCGATTTTTCATACCTGCACCCACATCGTGGTTTGATGGGGGAGTCCTGGCTGGTGCAGCTGGAGCTGGATGGAAGCCTGAATGAGCAAGGTATGATCTGTGATTTTGGCATTGTGAAAAAAGAGGTTAAGCGCTGGTTTGATCGTTGGGTTGATCATGCGCTGGTGGTCCCAACGGGAATGCCCCGTTTAAGCCACGCTACTAATGATGGTTACACTGAGGTGGAGTGGCTCTACCCCGATGGTGAAAGCTTCTACTGCCGTTCCCCTGAATCTGCGATCTGCCTGGTAGGTATGCCGGATATTACAGAGCATACGTTGGCTGATTGGTGTCGTGATAAACTGTTGGAGCTTTTCCCGGAAGAGGTAAAAGGGCTGAAAATCTCCTTTGTGCCTGAGCGCATTGATGGCGCTTTCTATCACTACAGTCACGGTCTGCAGAAGCATGATGGTAACTGCCAGCGCATTGCCCATGGTCACCGCTCGAAGATAGAGATCTATATTAATGATCAGCGTGACTCAGAACTTGAAGCTGAGTGGGCTGAATCTTTTAAGGATATCTACATCGGCTCAGAGTCGCATTTGGTTGAGCGCTGCGAGTCCCGTCACCACTACGCTTACACAGCACCCCAGGGTGATTTTGCTATCAGCTTGCCAGCGTCTGTGTGCTATCTGATAGATACTGATAGCACCGTTGAGCTTATTGCTGACCATCTGGCGCATCAGATAAAGAAAGATCACCCGAATGAGCGTGTTCTGGTACGCGCCTTTGAAGGTGTGGGTAAAGGTGCGATTGTTGAGCTTTAACCCAATAGCAGGTGCATGCTCACACTGATTAGTACAATGCAGAGCAGGTTAAGGAAAAAGCCGGTTCGCATCATACTTTTTTGAGGAATGTAACCGGTGCCAAATACAATGGCATTTGGGGGTGTCGCCACAGGTAGCATAAAGGCGCAGGATGCGCTGACTGCAATCGCAATTGCCAGAGTATCGCCGGGGAAACCCAGTTCAGCGGCTATTGAAATGAAGATAGGTACCATTAGGGCTGTACTGGCGGTGTTACTGGCCATCTCTGTAAGGAAGACGACAAAGGTACAGATCAGAGCGAGAAAGAGGAAAAAAGGCGTATCGCTCAATAATAAACTGATCTGTTCAGCAAGGAATGAACTTGCGCCTGTGCTTTTCAGAATTGCGCTGAGTGTTATCCCGCCACCAAATAACAGCAGTACACCCCAATCGGTAGTTTTCTCAATATCTTTCCAGCCAACAAGTTTAAGTATACCCAACAGGAAGATAGCAAGAATTGCGACCATGCTATCAAAGCCTTTTTCTATGCTAAGAGCAGAGGAAAGAGGTTTGCTGAACAGCCATAGGACTATAGTCAATAGAAATACCGCCAGTACTGCGTTGCGTTCAAGGGTTAGGGTGAAATTCTGCTCTTCCTGCTCAAAGTGTTGATCTATTTTGGGAGCTAGCAATACAAAGAGTAAGGCGATCATGCAAGGTAATAGAATGATCACTATTGGCATGCCTATTTTCATCCAGTCGGCAAAGCCAAGCCCAATCTCCGCTGCTGCAATCGCATTGGGTGGGCTACCCACCAGTGTTCCAATACCGCCGATGTTGGCTGAATAAGCGATCCCCAGAAGAATGAACAGATAAAGCCCAGGGTTATCTTTAATCTCAAAGCGGGAGAGCATGCCTAGTGCTAAAGGCAGCATCATCGCAGTGGTAGCCGTGTTTGATATCCACATGGAGATAAAGGCAGTTAAGAGAAACAGGATCATACTGGCATAGAGAAGCCGCCCATTTGCCAGTCGTAGTACATGGTTAGCAAGCGCGCGATCAATTCCGTGTTTATGCAGGGCGGCTGCCAGCGCAAATCCACCAAGAAACAGAAAGATAATGGGGTGCGCAAAATTAGTCAGGGCCTGCTGAATATTGAATATACCCAGTAAGGTGGCGGCAAGAGGTACGAGTAGAGCAGTAACCGTGATGGGTAAGGTTTCGCTGATCCATAATGCACCGATGAAGAATAGCATTGCCAAACCTTTGGCGGTTTCCTGGTCTGAAATGGAAAGGGCAGGCAGGGTGAAAAGCAACAGTGCTGACAGGATTAGAATTGAAATAAAACGGATCAAGCTGCTGGTATTAACCATCAATGTTATTCCACGGCAGGGCTTAATAAATTCTATTCAGCATAGTGTGATTAGTATGCAAGGTATAGGTTTGAAGCGGCCTTATTTTGGACAGAAAAAAACCGCTGCGAGCAGCGGTTTAAAGTGTAGGACGGTCTCAATAGACTTTAGTCTAGATCAGTCTCGTTCGATTGCAAGTGCAGTACCCATACCACCACCGATACACAGTGTAGCCAGGCCTTTCTTCGCATCACGCTTGTTCATTTCGTGGATCAGGCTAACGAATACGCGGCAGCCGGAAGCACCGATTGGGTGACCCAGAGCGATAGCACCGCCGTTAACGTTAACGATATCTGTGTTCCAGCCCAGATCTTTGTTTACAGACATTGCCTGAGCAGCGAAAGCTTCGTTTGCTTCAACCAGTTCCAGGTCATCAACAGTCCAGCCTGCTTTTTCCAGTGCTTTCTGAGTTGCGCAGATTGGACCTGTACCCATGATTGCTGGATCAAGGCCTGCATTACCGTAAGCCTTAATGCGTGCCAGTACTGGCAGACCCAGTTCTTCAGCTTTCTCTGCAGAACAAACGATTACTGCAGCAGCGCCATCGTTGATAGTAGAAGAGTTACCTGCAGTTACAGAACCGTCTTTTTTGAATGCTGGACGCAGTTTGCCCAGAGCTTCAGCGGTACAACCGAAACGTGGCTGTTCGTCAGTATCAAATACGATTGGGTCGCCTTTGCGCTGAGGAATCGTTACCGGGATGATCTCGTCTTTAAAGCGACCAGAAGTTACCGCAGCTTCAGCTTTATTCTGAGATGCAGCAGCGAATGCATCCTGCTCTTCACGTGTGAAGCCGTATTTTTCTACGATGTTCTCTGTAGTGATACCCATGTGGTAGTCGTTGAACGCATCCCACAGGCCATCTTTGATCATGGTATCAACCATTTTCCAATCACCCATACGTGCACCGTTACGGGAGTTTGGAAGTACGTGAGCAGATGCGCTCATGTTTTCCTGACCGCCTGCGATGATGATGTCTGCATCGCCACAACGGATCGCTTGAGTCGCCATCTGTACTGCTTTAAGACCAGAACCACATACTTTGTTGATTGTGATAGCTGGAACTTCAATTGGCAGGCCGCCGTTCAGCGTAGCCTGGCGAGCTGGGTTCTGGCCGCAACCTGCAGTCAGTACCTGGCCCATAATTACTTCGTCAACTTTGGATGGATCAAGGTCGATTTTCTCGATCAGACCTTTGATAACAGTCGCGCCCAGATCAGAAGCTGGGATTTTAGACAGAGAACCACCGAAAGTACCTACTGCGGTACGACCGGCAGCAACAATAACAACGTCACGCATTAGAAATGCCTCTTAGCTTAGCTATGTACAATGTTCACTCTACGACGATGATAGGTCATCGAGATGACCTGGGTATTGCAAGCGAAAAGCCGGGTGGGGTAATGGGTTACCCTCTTAAAATCCGTTTTTCGAACCGCGTTGCCTCAACATTTTGGTTTTTATTGCAGCGCAGGAATTCATCGTTTCTGCAGTCTGCTCGACAGGGCGGTCCTTTGTCAACCCACGTAATTACTGGGTTTTTTTCTGCTTGTACTGGAAATACAATGTTTTGCAGTGCCGAAAAGCGTCGTAATTAGATTGTGAATGAACAGCTTAACAAGCTTGCAGGGAGCTATAAACGGCACTTGTGTAGCGAGTAGGCGGGTAAAAAGTCAGGGATTGTATGTACTTCCGGATAACCTCTCAGTGACTTGTTATCCGGAAGCGGGGTGTTTACAGGTCAATCTGAATGTTATCGATCAGGCGAGCTGGGCCAAGACGGGCTGCAGCCAGTATTACCAGCTCTTTATCGTCTTCGCTGGCAGGTTGCAGGTCCGCACGGCGGCAGATTGCGTAGTAATCGCGCTCAAAGCCTGCTTGTTCAAGCTCATTCTGTGCTTGTTCTGCAATTGCGGCAAAGTCTTTCTGACCATTGCTGATTTGCTCGGAAGCGTTGCGCAGAGTTGCATTCAGAACCGTAGCAGTCTCCAGTTCTTCTGCACTCAGATAACCGTTACGAGAGCTGAGTGCTAGGCCTTTTTCATTACGGGCAATTGGCGAGCCTTGAATCTCTACAGGCAGACTGAGATCTTCAGTCATGCGGCGGATAACCATCAACTGCTGGAAATCCTTCTCACCAAAAATGGCTACATCCGGCTGTACCATGCCGAATAGCTTGGCAACTACGGTTGCTACGCCGCGGAAATGTCCCGGGCGACTGGCACCACAGTACAGATCAGAGATAACTGGTACTTCCACCTGAGTCTGAGCTTCACGGCCGTGTGGGTAAACCTCTTCGTCAGTAGGTGCGAACAGGAAATCACAACCGCGAGATTCCAATTTCTCCTGGTCCTGCTGCAATGTGCGTGGGTAATTGCCCAGATCTTCGCCAGCGCCAAACTGAAGTGGGTTAACAAAGATTGAGGAAACGACTACATCGCTGCTGGCCTTGGCCTGATCAATCAGCTGCAGGTGCCCTTCGTGCAGGTTGCCCATGGTTGGCACAAAGCCAATACGTTTACCGTTACGGCGCTCTGCGTTCAGGACTGAGCGCAGTTCAGCAATAGTGTGTACTGTGATCATGATTATTCGAAACCGTGTTCTTCTGCAGGGAAGCTACCGTCTTTAACGGCTTTGGCGTAGTTAGCGACAGCTTCTTCGATAGTGTCTGCATCAGCCATGAAGTTTTTCACAAACTTAGGGCTGCGGCCTGGTGTAACACCAAGCATATCGTGCATGACTAGAACCTGGGCGTCAGTACCGGCACCAGCACCAATGCCGATAACAGGCACATCAACAGCCATTGTGATCTCTTTTGCCAGAATGCTTGGTACGCATTCAAGCAGGATAACGCTGGCTCCAGCATCCTGAAGTATTACCGCATCATTGATCATCTGCTGCGCTGAAGCTTTGTCACGGCCTTGAACTCGATAACCACCAAGTTTGTTGACTGTCTGAGGAGTCAGACCAAGATGTGCACACACCGGGATACCGCGTTCAGCTAACAAATTAATAGTTTCTGCCAGCCATGCGCCGCCTTCCAGTTTCACCATGTTAGCGCCAGCCTGCATCAGTGCAGCTGAGCTGTCCATCGCTTGTTCAGGAGTGGCATAGCTCATAAATGGCAGGTCACTCATGATCAGACTGCCTTGATTGCCACGTGCGACAGCTTGCGTGTGGTAAGCCATCTCTTCTACAGTCACCGGAAGGGTGCTGTCATTGCCCTGAAGTACCATGCCCAATGAGTCACCAACCAGTATCACTTCCACGCCAGCAGAGCTGACCAGATGTGAGAAACAGGCATCGTAAGCGGTCAGTACCGCAAACTTTTCGCCGTTCTTTTTCATTGATGACAACGTGTGCAGAGTAATATTGCTCATGGAAATAGCTTCCTGTGATTACGCGTTGGTGGCGATTATACCTATATCTTTGCCAGAGTTCCCATAGGGCATGCAACTAATAGCTGAGACAAACTGCCTATGTTGGGGATTTCTGTATCCGCTGCAATTTCAGCTAGCGGATAGAGAACAAAGCTGCGCTCTTGCATAAATGCGTGGGGCACGGTTAGACGCTCGCTGTTGATCTGCTCTGTACCATATAAAAGCAGGTCCAGATCTAAAGTGCGTGGTCCCCAGTGACGTTCACGTACCCGTTGATGCTTCTGTTCCAGACTTTGCAACTGATCCAGAAGTGCATGAGCTTCAAGCGTGGTTTCCATTTCAGCCACAGCATTAACAAAGTCGGACTGATCCTGAGGACCAACCGGTGCAGAGCTGTACAGCGAGGATGCTTTTATAAAGCGGGAGTCAGGTAGTTCAGCTAGTTCTTGCAGAGCCTGTTTAACTTGGGAAACCGGATCTTCAAGATTGCTGCCAAGTCCTATGAAACACCTAACCTTCAAGCTTGGGGTATTAGCCGTCATGATTAACTTGTTCGTTGTTCTTCTTGCTTGGCTTTCTGCGTCGTGAACGACGGGGTTTACTACTTTTGCCGTTGTTCTGGTTGCGAGACATCTTCTCGCGAGCGTTCTCATCCGCATTCTGAAAATCGGTCCACCACTGGCTCAGGCCGCCCAGGTCTTCACCGCTCTGCTCACGTAGAAGCAGTAGATCGTAAGCAGCACGGAAGCGTGGTTGCTCCATCAAGCGGGCTGCTTTATTGCCATGGCGTCGCGGCAGGCGTAGTTGCATCTCCCAGATCTCGCGGATCGGGGTGGAGAAACGACGAGGAATTGCAGTGGAGCGTACCTGTTCAGCAATGACTTGATTAGCTGCTTCGTGCAGGGCAGGCAGCGGTGGCATCTTGTTGTCGCGTATCAGTTTCTGCATTAGCTGCTGAGTTGGATACCAGAGGATCGCTGCAAACAGAAACGCAGGGGTGACGCTTTTACGTTGTGCCAGGCGTCTATCAGTGTTTTTCAATGCATTTTCGATCAGCTTCTCTATTGGCATATCAAGCTGATCTGACTGCAGCAAGCGTTGTACCTGCGGAAATAGTGGCTCAAACAGATCAAGGCGCTGTAGTTGCTGATAGGACTGAATGGCATGGCCTGACTGGAACAGTTTCAGAGCTTCATCAAACAGACGAGCAGGTGCAATGCGCTTTAACATTGGAGCCAATTCACTAATCGGCTCTTCGGATGCGCTATCGATGCTGAAGTTCAGTTTGGCCGCAAAGCGTGCAGCACGAAGCATACGAACCGGGTCTTCCTTATAACGTGCCTCAGGATTACCGATCATACGCAGAACACCTTTTTTCAGGTCTTCGTAGCCGTTGGCAAAGTCATATACACAATGATCTTTAGGGCAGTAATAGAGGGCGTTGACGGTAAAGTCACGGCGTAGAGCATCATCTTCGATAGTGCCATAGACGTTGTCGCGTAGGATCATGCCGCTATCGCATTGTTTACCTTGTTCGCCAGAACTCTCTTCCGATTGGCTGTCGTGGCTGGCGCGGAAAGTTGCAACTTCAATAAGATCGCGACCAAAACGTACATGGACCAGTTTGAAGCGTCGACCAATCAGACGGCCGCGGCGAAATAATTCTGCAGCTTCCTCAGGATGGGCGTCTGTGGCAACGTCGAAATCTTTGGGTCTTTTATTGAGTAAAAGATCGCGGATACAGCCGCCAACCAGATAACCCTCAAATCCCGCATCCTGAAGGCGGTAGGCAACTTTCAGAGCATTATCATCCAGATGACGGCGTGGGATTTGATGCTCATCTTCAGTGATCAGGCGCTTGTTCACAGAGGTTATGATTTCACTGTCCTCGATAGCGTCTTGATGATCTTGTTTGTTGCCGCCAAACACTTTGCTTAGCGCGTTGCTAATGGATTTAAGCAAGGTTATGCCTACTCAACTATGGTAGCCGGTGGTGACCGGAATACTAACGGATAGCTTTGGTTCAGCAGTTGATACATGCGTTCAATGCTAGATCACTATCCCTGACTAAATTTGGGGCGCAATGATACCACTGTTAGAGGCAACAGGGGGAGTTTTTAGTACAGGAATTAAACAGAGGGGAGGATGGGGAGCTGATCGCATCTCAGACAACAACGCTAGTTCTCAGCTTGTTGTTTTTGTTCTAAGAGCAAATTTCGGGACCGTCGGTGCTTCGTTACGATCAGCTATTCTAAGCCTCATTATTATTTTTATTCGAGGCGGGTGCTTTTCTACTTCGTACCAGTTTTTATTTTTATTGGCGGACTTAGTGTCTAAGCATGCTTCTTTTTGTTTTCGCGTATATATAGAGCACGGTGTGTGCCAGTTTTTAAAAATCCTTTAAAAACAAGTGGATATATTTTTAGGGTCTTTGGGTTACCTACTTTGGTGCTGGTTTTGTTACCTGTTGTTACACTTAGGGGCGTACTTGTGGGTAGTAAGGTAACAACTGATTTGTTACCTCTGTGTTACGTTTGTTACCCGTGAAGGGGGTAACAGTTACAGGTCTATTTGTTTTTACTTTTTCTCGGGATGCCCAGCTTCTGTCTGCGCTCCCATAAGCATTTACGGCTTACACCGAGTTTTTTCGCCAGCTCTGTTTCACTGAGTTGATCCTGATTTTCCAGTACAAAACGTTGGAAATAATCATCCAGGGATAGGTTAGCCTGTTCCTCTTTAGAGAGCTGATTACTATCTAATACTGAAGTATTATGCTCGGCAAATTGGGTTTCCAGTTCTTTTAGACTGGTAGTAGGTAGGTCTAGCCCAAGCAGGTCGGTTGTTATTTGGTTGCCTTCCACCAGAATGACGGCGCGCTCAATTGCATTCTCCAGTTCTCGCACGTTGCCGGGCCAATGGTAGTTACTCATTGAGTGGATGGTTTCCGGAGCAAAGCTAAGATTGCCTGCCTGCATACGTTGGCAGACATTAAGCAACATTTTATTGGCTATCTCGATAATGTCATTGCCACGCTCACGCAGAGGTGGAATGCGCAGTTCCATTACGTACAAACGATAGTAAAGGTCTTCACGGAACTCGCTTTTCTTCGCCAGTTCTTTCAGGTTTCGATGGGTTGCAGCAATCAGGCGTACGTTAACCTTTTTTGATTGTACTGAACCTACGCGACGGATCTCGCCTTCCTGTAGGAAGCGAAGCAGACGAGCCTGCGCTTCTAGTGGCAGTTCCCCTATCTCATCAAGAAACAGAGTGCCGCCATCGGCTGCTTCTAGTAGACCGCTTCGCCCGCTGGTGGCTCCTGTGAAAGCGCCTTTTTCGTGGCCGAACAGCTCTGACTCGATCAGGCTTTCTGGAATGGCTGCACAGTTCACAGAGATCATTGGAATATGGCTGCGGTTGCTCTGTTCATGAATAGCTCGTGCTGCCAGTTCTTTACCTGTGCCCGATTCACCTTGAATCAAGACAGTGGCTTCGGTGCGGGCAACTTTGCGAATCCGGTTCTGTAGTTCCTGCATCGGTGCACAGGAACCAAACATCTGAGTACTTTGGGGTTCCGAATCTTCAGAAACTTCTTCGCTGATTACGGGATTGCTTTCTGTTTGGTTAGACAGAATATGCTGTACAGAGCTGATCATCTCGTCATGATCAAATGGCTTGGCAATGTAATCCACCGCACCCAACTTCATGGCATCTACTGCTGAACGCAGGCTCGCATAGCTTGTCATGATTAACACAGGAACTGATTTTGCCAGAGCGATCAGATCTGTCCCGGGTGCACCTGGCAAACGCAGATCACTGATAATCAGGTTAAATTCTTTGAGGTTAAATCGGCTGGTTGCCTCATCCACGGAGGCTGCGTCATCTACACGGAAATTGTTTTTTTCTAACAGTCTGCGCAATGCAGACCGGATGATAGTTTCATCTTCGACAATCAGAATACGGCTCATCAGGCTCTACCTAGGCTTTACCTTTACATCCCATCCCGCGTTCAGGATTCTATTGATCCTTTTAAACGTGGGAGTGTTATTGCCACTTGAGTGCCTTTCTTCTGTTTGTTGTTGGCAGGGCTAATTACTTCAATACTACCATAATGTTCTTCGATAATGTTATACACCAAAGATAGCCCCAAGCCAGTTCCCTGACCCGGATCTTTTGTGGTAAAGAACGGCTCAAATAAGCGTTCTTGAGAGTCTTCTGAGATGCCGCTGCCTTCGTCAGTTACCCGCAGAGTGATGGTTTCAGTATTTTCGTCAGCTTCTAGCCAGATGGAGTCGCCATCTTCTGATGCATCACTGGCGTTCTGCAGCAGGTTTACAAAAACCTGTTGGATCTGTTGTGGATCACCGTTGATACGTAGAGCGTCAGGAATGTTATTAACATAATTCTGTTGCTTTCCATGGCTATCCAAAGAAAGCAGATGGATTGCTTCCGCAGCGCACTGTGCCAATGATACCGGCAGCTGTTCACGGTCAGCATCAGGTCGGCCTGCATGAGCAAAGCGAACCAGGGACTGTACTATACGGCTGATACGTTTGGTTTGGTCAACGATATGATCACCGGTTTCGAGAATATAATCATTATCCGTTTCCAGCTTAAGGTTTTGGGCCAGACAGGCGATGCCGGTGACCGGGTTGCCTATCTCGTGAGCAACGCCGGCGGCAAAACGGCCGATTGAGGCTAAGCGTTCATTGTGCGCTAGTTTGTCCTGCATGGTCTTGGTTTCGCTTTCATCCTCAAGCAGGATAACCATGCCGATATCCCGGCGCTCTTTCAGAATAGACTTGTGCAGGCTAAACCAGTGAGTATGTTCATCAATAATCAGTTTCTGACCCAATTGGTGATCCAGGGTTGAGCGTGAAAATTGATCTATAATTTCGCTCCATTGATTCTGTTGAGGGCCAAGGCGTGAACCGATGATATCGGTTGCTGTAATACCGGTTAGGCGTTCCATTTCTGAATTCCAGAATATGACCTGTCCCTCGGTATCTAGTGTGCAAACCCCCGTTGGTAGTTTCTGAAGGGTAAGGCGGTGGTAACGCCGCATCTCGTCCAGTTCAGCAGCCAGGCCAGTTAGCTGTTCCTGATAGTTTTCCAGTTGGTTTTCCATCATGTGAACATTACTGGCTTTGAAATCCATCGGGTCAGATGGACGGTCCAGGGGTTCCAATAAGGTAGCAGCTTCAATAGGTCCAAGTAGACCGGATAAATTGTGTTCCAGTAGTGTTCGTAAGCGTAACAGGTCAACGGGGCGTATATTTTCTGCCTGCAGATTCATCTCTTCGAGAGCTTTATTTACTTCTCGCTCGGCAGCTTTTTTGCCCAAGCGAAAACTGAGTAGATCATTGAAGTCACTGACCCTGGAGACCCGTAGGTGGCTGGTGCTGGGTTTTTGCAGGGCATTCATCAAGCAGGCTTGTGCTGCCTGTGATTCATCCGAACTTTGTGTTGAAAGTAGTGATACTACGGTCAGAACTGCTGAATTGAGTAGAACGGAAAGTACCGCGATCTGGTCCCAGTTATCGCTATCTAGATTAAATTGTACCAGGCCAAGTGTTTCCGCTGAGAGTGTAGGAATCAGCATGCCAAACAGCCAGATACCCATGCCGGTTAAAAGACCGAGAATCAGCCCCCAACGAGTTGCTCTCTGCCAGAATAAAGTTACAAGAAGGCCTGGTAGGAACTGCAGGAAGGCAACAATTGCAATGATACCCATCTGGTGCAGGTCATAACCCCCGCCGACCTGACGGTAGAACAGGTAACTGGCCAGTAACATCGCCATAATTAGGACCCGTCGCAACCAGAGTAACCAGGAATAGAAACGACGAGTTTTTGGTTTAGGTACTAATGGCAGAATAACGTGGTTCTGCAGCATTGAAGCCATCGATACAGTTGCCACGATCATGATACCGCTCGCAGCAGACAAACCACCGATAAAGGCAACTACGGTGAGCCAGCTTGAATCCAGTATCAGCCCCAAATTGAGAACGAGAAACTGAGGGTCGCCACCTACGTTGAGTGCTTCGCCCGCCCACATGATTGGAGGGACAGCTGCGGCAAGGAGGAATAGAAACAGGGGCATCATCCAGGTAGCTTTGTACAGCGTCTCATCAGATGAGTTTTCTGTAAAAAGCATATGGAACATATGTGGCATAACAATGGCACCGGTAAAAAATGCCAGAATCAGGGTGCGCCAGGCTTCGCTATCTATAGGTGTTTGTAATTGTTTAACTGACTCCGGGTTGCTAATCAGAAATGCTTCAACCCCGCTAGGACCGCCGAGGATGGCAAAAATGGCGACGCCAGCAATGATTAGAAGCGCGGCCAATTTGATCAGTGACTCAACCGCCATCGCCACCATCAGTCCTCGGTGGCTGGTACGAAGGGTTGGGTGGCGCGCACCAAACAGAATCGAGAACAGTGCGATTACGAAACAGAAGCCTAAGCCAATTTGATCCGCACTGAATTGGTCGTTAAGCAGATACAGCGCATCAGTTACAGCTTGTATCTGGATCGATAACATTGGCAGTGTCGCTAGTACTGAGAGAATGGCAGTAAATGTACCGACTCCACCGCTGCGGAAGCGGAAGGCAAATAGATCTGCTAGGGAACTGAGCTGGTAAGTACGGGTGATCCTTAAAATTGGGATTAGGATTGCGGGGCCCAAAATAAAGGTAATAGCGGCACCGAAATAAGAACCTAGAAAGCTATATCCTGACTCCTGTGCCAAACCAAATGCGCCGTAGAAGGTCCATACACTGGCATACACCCCGATCGATAACACATGGGTTATCGGATGGTGCACCAGCTTTTTCGGCAAAAGGTTACGTTCGGTCAGGTAGGCTGCGCCAAACAGGAACAGCAGGTAAGCGATACCGATCAGTATAAGCGAGGGTAAACTAAACATCTCTGCGTCCTCGCTCAACCAGAAACGCGAGTATGATCACAATAAGCCAGACAATGTAAGTCAAATACCAAGGGCCCTGAATTGCCTGCCAGCTATCGATGAGTAGAGGGACAACCATATAGAGGGCAGGGATGAGCAGGAGCAGAAGGCGGTGGAAATACATTAGATATTTCCTGTCTGTAGAATTTTACCTTTAACAGCAGAAATTTTACGTATGTCCCAGTTTTGAATCGCCCATTCGAGAACTTCATCTCGGTAGCCCTGCTGCAATTCTGCAGGTGGTTCCTGATCGAGGAACTGCAGTGCTTTATACAGTACTGGGGCCGGGTGGCTACAGTCTAACGCTTCAGCGTAAGTCTGCTTGCTGAGTTTCTGACCTTCGCTGTTATTGGCAACTGGAATGTGGGCATAAGCCGGTGAAGGATATCCTAGTAGCTGCTGTAGATGGATCTGTCTTGGTGTTTCATCAAGTAGATCTGAGCCGCGTACCACATGAGTGATGCCTTGCAGGTAATCATCTACTATAACCGCCAACTGATATGCGAATAGTCCATCACGGCGGTAGACAACAAAATCACCACTACTGGTTTTCAGATTGTAGGCGTGGGGTCCCTGAATAATATCCCGAAAGCTGATTAGGCTGTCTTTGCAACACACTCTGATGGCGCAATTAGCTCCCTCTTCGGGAGGATGTAGCAGGCAGTGTTGGTCGTAAAGCAGATTACCGCTACGTTGCTGAATCTCTTTACGAGAACAGCTACAGCGATAAGCATCACCACTGTCCAGCAGTTGTTGCAGTACATCTCGATAATACTCAAGGCGTTCACTCTGCAAGCTGAGTTCATCATCCCAGTACAAACCAAATGCTTCCAGGACTTCCGGGAATTTTTCTTTTAATCCTTCCTGCTCACGAGGAGGATCAAGGTCTTCGATACGAAGCAGCCACTGACCGTTATTGGAACGGGCATCGAGAAAACTAGCGAGTGCAGCGAGGAGTGAACCAAAATGTAATGGTCCGGTTGGGGATGGAGCAAAGCGACCGATATAGGACACTATAAGAAGCTCAAAAGAAAACTACAGGTGGGTCCGTTAAAGCCAGCCTCAGGGTATAGGGGCTGGCTTAAGCCGGATTAGCCGCCAAGCTGTTTTTCTTTTATCTCAGCCAGCGTTTTGCAGTCGATGCAAAGTGACGCTGTTGGACGAGCTTCCAAACGGCGGATGCCGATCTCGATACCGCAGGCATCGCAATAGCCGTATTCGTCTTCTTCGATGAGCTCCATAGCTTCATTGATCTTCTTGATCAATTTACGCTCACGGTCGCGGGTACGCAGTTCAAGGCTGAATTCCTCTTCCTGGCTGGCGCGATCAGTTGGATCTGCAAAGTTTGAAGGTTCTTCACGTAGGTGGTGAATAGTGCTGTCCACCTCTTCCATCAGCTCCTGTTTCCAAGCTTCCAGAATTTTCTTGAAGTGTTCCTTCTGTTTCTCATTCATGTACTCCTCACCTTCAACAATCGGGTAAGGATCAATGTGTGTGAAAGATTCGCTCTTGTTTGGCATAAGCGCTGCCTCACTCTCTTTCTTTCGTAAGCTATCTTTGGATAGCTTCACTTGCCTGTGTTAGGGAACCTGTAGTTGTTTTTAGCAACATACTGTGAGATTTACATCTCAGATTCCGTGGTAATGCAGAAACTGCATTTAGCATGAAAGGCAGGGAAATTACCAGATGATCTGATGTTTCGCTAGCCCTAAATTCATCTAACCGGCTTAAAAGGACATCCTATTAGGTCTAGTCCAGGTTAGAGTGCTTGTAAATAGGCGATCTGAACGCTCTATTCACAATAGGTCTGAGTTATACTGCGGTTTTGGTTTTTAGAACGGGATGTAGGTAATGGGATTTGAGCCTTCGCAAAGGGTGGCAGAGATCGAATCATTTAAAGTGATGGATCTGCTGAAACGAGCAAAACAGCTGGATGCAGAGGGATTTGATGTTGTACACATGGAAGCTGGCGAACCTGATTTTGCTACGGCTCCTCCTATTGCTGAAGCAGCCAAAGCGGCGATCGACACAGGTTTAACTCAATACACCCCAGCGGCAGGTATTCCGGAGCTGCGCCAAGCGATCAGTGATTGGTATCAGCAGCGTTATAATCTGGACATATCCCCTGAACGCATCATTGTCACAACCGGTGCATCCAGTGCGTTGCTGATGATCTTTGCGTTGCTCACTGATGGCGGGCAGTCCTTTATGATGGCGGATCCGGGTTACCCTTGTAACCGCCAATTTCTGAGGTTTTTGGAAGCCAAAACACAATTGGTTTCAGTGGATGCAGAACAGAATTTTCAGCTAACTTCTGAACTTGTTAAGCAGAACTGGCAGACAAATACAGCCGGGGTTTTGTTGGCATCACCTGCTAATCCAACGGGTGCCGTTGTCCATCGTGATGAGCTGGCTGAAATTGCTATGCAGGTTAAGAACTGCGGCGGTTCGCTGGTAGTGGATGAGCTCTACCATGGCTTGACCTACGAGCAGGATACGCCTTCGGTTCTGGAACTGGATCAGAACGCTTTTGTTATTAACAGCTTTTCCAAATACTTCGGTATGACGGGCTGGCGTTTAGGTTGGCTGGTGGCACCAATGGATGCCGCTCCAGAGCTGGAAAAACTGGCGCAGAACCTGATGATCTCTCCGCATACTGTATCCCAATATGCTGCGTTGGCTGCGTTTAAACCGGAAACCATCCAGATACTGGAACAGCGCAAAGAAGAGTTTAGAAAACGTCGCGACCTGCTGGTATCAGGCCTGCGCGAACTTAATTTTGATTTGCCGATAACCCCTGAGGGTGCTTTCTACGTTTATGCCGGGGCTCAGCATCTGACTGATAATACCTTTGACTATTGCTGGTCGTTGCTAGAAGAGGATCATATTGCTACTACGCCGGGCCGTGATTTTGGTCAGCACCGCTGTGATCAGTTTATCCGCTTTTCCTATACCACTGGTTTGGATCGAATTGAGCTGGCTTTAGAGCGTCTGCAGAAGAGGATTCGTGGCTGATGCAACTGGATAATCTGCTCAAAGGTAAACTGGTTAAACGCTATAAGCGATTCCTAGCTGACGTGATTCTGGATGATGGAAGCGAAGTGACTGCTCACTGTCCTAATACAGGCTCTATGAAAAACTGTGCTGAGCCTGGGAGTCGGGTTTGGCTGCAGGATAGCGGAAATCCTAAACGCAAATACCCATTGGGTTGGGAATTGGTGGAAGTTGAAGGTCGGTATCTGGCCTGCATCAATACCGGTCTTGCTAACAAACTAATGCGCGAAGCGATTGAGCAGGATGTAATCACGCAGTTACAAGGTTATGAGTCTATTCGTCAGGAGGTGAAATATGGTGAAAACAGCCGTATTGATCTGTTGCTGGAAGATGCTGAAAAGGGCCGGGTTTGGGTTGAGATTAAAAATGTTACCCTGTTGGAAGAAAATAACTGGGGTAGTTTTCCGGATGCTGTTACCACTCGAGGCGCTAAACACCTTAAGGAGTTGATGCTCATGGTAGAGCAGGGTGATCGAGCGGTGATGCTGTTTTGTGTTCCGCATACGGGTATTCAGAAGGTGCGGCCTGCTGATCATATCGACCCTGAATATGGTCGGTTACTACGACAAGCAAAAGAAGCGGGTGTTGAGGTTATAGCTTATGCAGCCCGGATTGATGAGCAACAAGTGACTATCGAGAGGGAGTTACCGGTAGAGCTGTAGGAGGTGTGTACCCACACCGAAAATGCTAAGGCTACAGTTCTACCAGAATATCCTCGCCCTCGCGGGTGAAAGTGACACTGTTTAGACGGTCTTCAACGCAAGGCCCAGAAATGCATTCCCCGGAATCTATTTTGAACAAGGCTCCGTGAGTTGCACACTGGATGAAGGTTTTGTCGTAATCAAGGAACTGATCTGGCTGCCACTCCAGAGGGATGCTGCGGTGGGGGCAGCTATTTTCATAAACATACAGCTCACCCCTATATTTTACTGCCAGTAATCGAGTACCCTCGATTTCGAATCCTTTGGCGCAGCCTTCTTCGATATCGCTGAACTTACATAGAAACTGCATTAGAAAATGACTTCCTGAATCCGTAACTGCTCAAGCAAACGTTGGATCGCCTCGTCATCATCAGTGTTAACGCTAATGGTAATCTTTTTCTCTTCCTCAGTTAGTTTCTGCTGGTGTTTAAACTGGTCCTGCATCACAGTGATATCTGCATCAGAGATATCATTACCTTCACTGGTGCGGCGTTTAAGGCGGGCTTCAATCAGCTTCATTTCACACTCACATGAGATGATGCGCATCGGTACGCCAAGTTTTTCTGCGAGATCCATATAGCTTTGTCGTGTGCGCTGACGGATCGCTGTGGCATCAACCACAACGGAATAGCCGTTACGCAACAGTTCTGCACTGGTATCCAGCAGGTGATTAAAAGTGAGAGCGTTCATCTGTGGGCCGTAAAGATCTCCCAGCTTTTCACCTTTCAGGCTTAGTTCTCGATAGAGGCGCTTACGCTCAACATCGGAACGGACACGGATAGTATCGGTCTGATCAACTAGTTGTTGGCTTAGATGGCTCTTGCCACTACCGGAAATACCGTTCATCAGGAACAGTGCCGGCTTGTGGTCCCGCGCATAATAATCGGTCAGACGAAGATAGCGGCGAAGCGTTGGGATGTCATGCATGTCACCCAGTACTGACACTTTAGCGCGTACCATAGAGCGGTATGCTTTGTAGAAATTCAGCAGCGGTAGCGCCTGATAATTACCGCTGATTTCCAGGTAGCGGTTGAGGCAGCGGTTGGCCCAGCGGAACTCACCATTGGCCTCAAGATCCATCAGCAGAAAAGCTATGTCGCTGATGGTGTCGATCCAGCGGAACTGGAGATTGAATTCGATGCAGTCAAATAGACGCAGTTCATCGTGATAGAGGGTGATATTGGCGAGGTGAAGGTCGCCATGGCACTCACGCACGTGGCCTTCCGCTTTACGCTGTTCTATCAAGGGTGTGAGTTTACGGAACTGCTGGGCGGTGTATTGCGATAACTGCTGCACCTTACTCCAGTCATCCAGATCTGAGATGGAATCGGTAATATGCAGAAAATTATCGGATACCACCTGCCAGATAGTATCGGGTTCGCCCCATGGACTGTCTTTAGCAACAATGGGAATCCGGCCATGAAAATCAGCGATTTGTTCAGCTAGTGTGTCGATCCAGCTAGGTTCGAAACGATGGTTTTGCAGTAACAGATCCAGGCGTTGTTCCGGGTTGAACTGTTGCATCTGCACAGCGTATTCAATGATATCTTCTTCGGCGCCGAAAACTGGCTCCTCAGGAGTGCCACCGATGGCGATCACCTGTTGATAAATATCGGGAGCTAAACGCTGATTCAGGCGTAATTCTTCATCACAGAAGTGCTGACGTTTAGCGAGCGTGGTAAAATCCAGGAAACCAAAATCCACCGGCTTCTTAATCTTATAGGCATATTCGCCGGTTAAGATCAGCCAGGATATATGGGTTTCTATCACTTCGATCTGTTCGACCGGATGGGGATAGAAATCTGCATTTTTCAGTGAATCAATGAGCGTCATACACGTTCTATATGGCCTGCTAAGGAAGGGCATTATACTTAGCCAATGACAAAAAAGAGAGCATCAAAATCATCTAGTCGTGGTCCTAAGGCAAAAAAACCACGCAGCTTTCTGAAAAAACTACTGTTTCTTTTTTTTAAGCTTTCCCTGTTAGGTCTGGTACTCGGTGGTATCGGCCTGATCTATCTTGATATCCAGATTAAAAATAAATTTGAGGGTAAGCGCTGGGCGTTGCCAGCAAAAGTTTATGCTCGCCCTTTGGAGCTCTATCCCGGCCAGGTACTAAGTAAAACAGCCCTAAAGCAGGAGCTGCAGGGTTTGGGCTATCGTTTTGTTAACCAGGCGAGTCAGCCTGGGATGGTGGAATGGGCCGCCAATAGAGCACGAATTTATACGCGGGGATTCTCATTCCCGGATTCAGAAGAGGCGGCTAAAAAACTGCTGTTGAGTTTCCGTGGCGATCAATTGGTTTCTATCAATGATAGCCGGGGTCAACAGGTTTCACTCAGCCGTCTAGAGCCTATTCTGATTGGCGGTATCTATCCGCGTGATAATGAAGATCGTGATCTGATACGTCTTGATCAGGCTCCAGAGTACCTGAAAGAAGCGCTTATCCAGATTGAAGACCGGGATTATTACCAGCATTTCGGTATCTCTCTGCGCGGTATTGCTCGTGCTATGTGGGTTAATATCCAAGCGCGCCGTTTTGTGCAGGGGGGCAGTACCCTGACTCAGCAGTTGATCAAAAACTTTTATCTCACATCGGATCGGACTCTGGCGCGGAAACTGATGGAGATCCCAATGGCTGTGCTGCTGGATCTGCATTATGACAAGGATGAGATTCTGGAAGCCTATCTGAATGAAGTTTATCTGGGGCAATCCGGTTCACGCGCGGTGCATGGATTTGGCTTGGCAAGTCAGTACTACTTCGCCCAGCCAATCAATGAGCTAAAACTGCATCAGGTTGCGCTGTTGGCGGGTATGGTAAAAGGCCCTTCCTACTATGATCCAAGACGTCATCCGAAGCGGGCAAAACAGCGCCGTGATCTAGTGTTGAAAGTTTTGCAGGAACAAGGCGTTATCTCCATGAAGCAGCGTTTGGATGCCGAGAAGCGTTCTCTGGGAGTTGTGAAACAACGCAGCCTGCATAAGGGGGCTTACCCGGCTTATCTGGATCTTGTGAAACGCCAACTACGCGAAGAATACCCCGAAGAAGTTTTAAGCTCTGAAGGGCTGAAAGTTTTTACCAGCCTTGATCCTATGGTGCAGGCTAACAGTGCGGCAGCACTGGCGAATACCATTGATTCTCTGCAAAAGCGCTATGGTAAACCTGTTAAAGCGTTACAGGGCGGTATCGTTGTTACCGATCCACAAACCGGTGAGGTGCTGGCGCTGGTGGGCGGTAAAAATGCCCGCTATCAGGGCTTTAACCGCGCTCTGGATGCGCGTAGACCCATCGGTTCTCTGGTTAAGCCGGCAGTATTTCTTGCCGGTTTGGAGAATGGTTATACATTGGCATCGTTGTTAGATGATCAGCCAATCAGTGTACCTCTGCCTAATGGCAGTAGCTGGATTCCTCAGAACTTTGATCGTACTAGTCATGGCAAAGTACCGCTGTTCCGCTCACTGGCAAAATCATATAACCAGAGTACCGCACAGTTGGGTATGGATATTGGTCTTGATAACGTAGTGGATATGTTGGAGCGGCTGGGTATCGAGCGGGAGCCGAAGCCTTATCCATCCCTGCTGCTGGGCGCTGAATCAATGAGCCCATTTGAGATTGCGCAGGTTTATCAGACTATTGCGGCGAATGGTTTCAGAACACCGATGCGTGCTATTCGATTGGTGACTGATGCTGAGGGGCAAGAGTTATCCCGTTATCCGTTTGAAGTGAAGCAGGTGGTGTCCGCAGAAAATATGCACCTGATTCAGTATGCTTTGCAGGCAGTGACCCGTGAAGGTACTGCCCGTTCAATCTACAACCGTTTACCTGCAGCAATGAACGTGGCTGGTAAAACGGGTACCAGTAATGGTCAGCGCGATAGTTGGTTTGCAGGCTTTGCTGGTGATCGTATGGCGGTGGTTTGGTTGGGGCTGGATGAGAATGGCAAGTTACCATTTACAGGTTCTGGTGGTGCGCTTAGAGTCTGGACTGATCTGATGGTGAAAGAGAAACCTCACTCATTTATGGCGGTCCAACCTGAAGGAATTGAGTATCATTGGGTGGAAGAACAAACAGGGCTGTTAGCAGCAGAACACTGTGAGGGTGTTCGCCAGCTTCCGTTCATAAAAGGTACAGCTCCAAAGCAATATGCTGAATGTGCTGCAAAACAGCAAGATGAGTCTTTAGATTGGTTTAAACGATGGTTCAGGTAGTTAATAAGTTAGTAAAGAAGCTAGCAAAGCAATATAAGAACACCCTTGTAGGTATCGCTGTACTGACGCTAGCGGGCTGTGTAAGTGGAACAGGAGGTTACCGTCCACCGGTCGAGGATAGAACCGGTAGCGGTGAAGTTGTGCAGTCTGTTGAGCCAGCGTCTACGGGTGTTGTCGTTAAGCCAACTATCATCCGGGAATCGCGCACTGAGCAACCAGTCGCGGTTCCCGTTCCTACCGCAGCAACATCTCGTGCACAGAACCCAGCTGTAATCGCTTTGCTTGATACGGCTAATAAGCAGAAAGTTAGTGGCTCTATGAATGCTGCGCAGAGTAGTCTCGAAAGAGCACAACGTATCGCCCCGCGGGATCCAGAGATTTATTTCCAACTTGCTGATATTCAGCGTTTGGAAGGTCGTTGGAACCAAGCAGAGCAGTTGGCACTTAAAGGCACCAATATGGCGATAGGCGATGCCATCATGCTACGTCGCCTATGGCTATTAATCGCTGATATTCGCGAATCCTACGGTAATTACAGTTCTGCCACAAAAGCTCGCCAGCAGGCAATGCAGTACTAATACGACAGCGTTAATTGTCTGCAACTAGCTTAAGAATATCTAATGTAGATATTACTCCGCAGATCTCCCCCTTATGACTGACAAAAACGCGGTGGATGCCGCGTTCGTGCATTAATCCCGCGATCTGAGGGATGGAGCTGGAAAGCTCTGTTGTAATCACCTCTCGAGTCATAATTTCACCGACCAGATGGTTCTGATGTTGATTACCTTCGGATAGCCCCAGCTCGTCCGGGCTGATCCCTTCCAATGAATTAAGATAGTACTGTGTCATTGGGTTTTCAGTCAGCGAATGTTTTGGATTAACGTCAAAATTTATGATATCGCTTAGGCTAACTACCCCGATGATCGACCCCTCTTTAGATAGGACAGGCGCTCCGGAAACACCGTTCTTGTTGAAGAAGTCGATTAGAGACTGGATCGACATGGTTTCGCAAACGGTGAGAAGTTTGTACGACATAATCTGTTCGGCTGTGATTTCAGATAACGCAGACATGGTAATACCTCTGTTTAAATAAAGGAGGTTTTAGGAACGGTTTCGAACGTCGTGACTTTAAAGATAGCTTAATCTGTCGAACTAAGCTGAAGTTGTGTTTTCTTTAGGGGCCAGGTGTGTAGAGCACAAGGCAAGGGTAAGCAGTGCTCCAGAAAAAGTCAGCGCATAGGCTAGTGTGTTGCTATAAGCAGGTAGAAGGCTATGTTTGCCAAACAGAAGCAGACTCAGAGCGAGAAGGGCGGTGGATAGTAGGGTGATGAGACGAGCTGGGCCGATCAGTTTAACGGCGCTGTACGCCATTACTGCAACGCAGGTGATAGCCATAAATTGGCTATATTCATTGCCGTAACTCATTCGGCGGCATAACTCGAACAGAGCAAAAAGCGCAAGTAACCAGCGCCCCCAGGCCGCTTTACTCCATTCAAATCTATGTGCGGTATCCAATAGAGCGCTGGCGATAAAAGGAATGGCAGCGTAATAGGCAAGGTTATCCAGTATGCGAATCAGAGTTTCAGAATCTTGATCTGCTCCGGTGAACAAAAGGTTCGCTGCTGCAGAGGAGGCTATAAATGCTGCAGAAAGACTGATGACCATAGTAGCGGTATGCTGGGTTTTCTCAGCTACACGATAGCTACGCCCTGCCAGTAGCAGGGCGCAGATCAGGATAATGCCTGTAGTTAATATGGTCATCATAATTAAGCAGAAGCAGGTCTATTTCAGAGAAGCGAAGACCTTATCAGCCGCAGCCAGTGTTGCCTCTATATCTTCTTGAGTATGAGAAGCGGATACAAACCCTGCTTCAAATGCAGAAGGGGCCAGATATACGCCTTGCTCCAGCATGCCGTGGAAGAATTTAGAGAAACGGTCTGAATCGCAGGCCATAGTTTCGGAGAAGCTGGTTACCTGCTCCTGATCTGTAAAGAACAGACCGAACATGCCGCCAACACGGCTAGTTGTGAAAGGAATGCCATTGGCCAATGCTACAGCTTCCAAACCTTCGGTCAGGAACTCCACTTTAGCGCCCAGTTGTTCGTAGAAATCAGGTTTAGATACTTCATTCAACATAGTAAGACCGGCAGCCATCGCTAGAGGGTTACCGGAAAGAGTACCTGCCTGGTAAACAGCGCCTAGTGGAGCGATATGTTCCATAATTTCACGCTTGCCGCCGAATGCACCTACAGGCAGGCCACCACCAATGACTTTGCCCAGTGTGGTCAGGTCGGGTTGAACATTGTAAACCGCCTGCGCGCCGCCCAGAGCAACACGGAAGCCTGTCATTACTTCGTCAAAGATCAGAACAGTGCCGTACTCATCACATACTTCACGCAGACCTTCAAGGAAGCCTGGAACCGGAGGGATGCAGTTCATGTTGCCTGCCACCGGTTCAACGATAATGCAGGCGATCTGATCACCTACTTCAGCAAATGCTTTACGCACGCTGTCGATATCGTTGTGAGTCAGGGTGATCGTGTGTTCTGCTAGTGATGCCGGCACGCCCGGAGAGCTTGGCTCACCCAGTGTCAGCATGCCTGAGCCTGCTTTTACCAATAGAGAGTCTGAGTGACCGTGGTAGCAGCCTTCAAATTTTACAATCTTGTCACGTTTGGTATAACCGCGTGCCAGACGAATTGCGCTCATGGTTGCTTCAGTGCCGGAGCTAACCATACGGACCAATTCCATGGACGGCATGATTTCGCAAACTTTGTCAGCCATCTCAATTTCGATTGCAGTTGGTGCACCAAAGCCCAGACCGTTATCAAGAGATTCACGTACCGCATTGATAACCGCTTCGTTACGATGCCCTAGAATCATTGGCCCCCATGAGCCTACATAATCGATGTATTTCTGATCATCTTCATCAAACAGATAAGCGCCTTCGCCGCGTTTGAAGAAGATTGGCGTTCCGCCAACACCCTTGAATGCACGTACCGGCGAGTTTACGCCACCTGGAATATGGGCCTGGGCTGCCTGGAAAAGTTCTTCGGAACGGGACATTTTCTATCTCTCTGAATCAATTTTTAAAAAGCTGGTGGAACTGCTTTGCTGTGGCTGTAATGTTGCCCTGAGCATATAGAGCATGGATGACAGCCACCATGTCAGCACCAGCTGAAATAATCTGGTCTGCATTATCCACGCTAATGCCCCCAATCGCCACTATTGGTAACTCAACTTTTTGTTTTGCTTCCTGCAGTAAGTCCATGGGAGCGGGTTTTGCATCAGGTTTTGTCTTGGAAGGGAAGAAAGCGCCAAATGCCACGTAATCAGCCCCTTCAGTTGCTGCTTTTTCTGCCAGTTGAATCGAATCGTGGCAGGTGACCCCGATAATGGCATCAGGCCCGAGCATTTCTCTGGCTTCAGTAACAGCTCCATCACTCTGGCCCAGATGAACCCCCGCTGCCCCGATGCCCGCTGCAAGCCCCGCGTCATCATTGATTAGCAGGATAGCTTTGTGTTGTTTGCATAGGGTGTTGAGAGCAGAGGCCTGCTCCACTCGTTTTTTAAGGTCCGAGGATTTATCTCGGTATTGGATGATCTTTGCCCCGCCTTTTAGGCTTTTTTCAACCTGTTTCAGCATACTGGTCAGATCAGGCATCAGTTGCTGATCAGTAATGCCGTATAGGCCCGAGAGTCTGTTTTGCATAAGTAAGGTCTGTTTAAACTAATTCTGACGGTAGTGTTGTTCTATCTGATTACGAGTTAGAAGGCCGCAGATATTCTGGTTGGAATCCAAGACGCAAAGGGCTTCAACGCTATTTTCGCTCATTTTATCCAGCGCTTCCTGCAGTGTGGCTTTTTCATCGATATCTGCAGTATCAAGGCGAAGGGCAGGCATGGTGAGCAGATCTATATCATCATGGGGCGCCAACTGGCGAGTCATGGTGTGCAGATCGCCGGGTGAGAGTAACGAGTATTTATTCTCTGAATCAATTACAACCCAGGATGGGTCGTTTTCCAGAGCACTGAGTGCGCCCTGACAGGAAATAACCGAATCTGCTTTTACGAAATTAGTGCTCATCAGACTACCAACAGCGGAACGGTTTAGTACCTGATTCAGCGGTTGATAGCGGTAGTCCATCCCCTGTATCTGCATACTGGCAACAAAGATTGATGGCATTTTGAATACGTAACGGGCAATCAAATTGGAGATCACTATGGAGATCATCGCAGGGAAGATGATATTTGGGTTACCGGTTAGCTCCAGGATGGCAACTAAAGCTGCCATAGGCGCGTTAGCTACGGCACCCATCATGCTGCCCATGCCTAGCATGGCGTAAAAACCAGCGTGGGCTACTTCTTGATCTACAACGTCTGCACCTAACGCGCCTAAAATCCCACCGGCTATAGCGCCAATAAAAAAAGTTGGGCCGATCAATCCAGCGGGTAAGCCTAGGCCTAATACTATGGGCGTTAAAAGGCATTTGGCCAGGAGAATACCCGCTAGAACAGCCAGAGTAAGCTCGCCCTGAAGGACTGAACTGATAGTGTCATAGCCGATGCCCATGACTTGAGGGTAGAAAACTGCGCAACCGCCGGTTAATACTCCAGCTAGAATCAATTTGGACTTATAAGTTAGTACTGAATGCTGAGACCATTTTAGAGTTTTGGTCATAATGTAGATGAATGCCACCGCGAGCAGGCCGATCATTCCGCCTAGGAATATCACATAAGGGACTTCCTGCAGTGATTGAATATTCATTGCTGGCACAGTGAGCACCAGATCCCGGCCAAACATAAATTGCACAACTAAAGCGCCCGTGGCAGCAGCTACCATAACAGGCATAAACCCTATAACGGTGTACTCTAGAAGAACCACCTCCATTGCAAACACTACTCCCGCTAGTGGAGTGTTAAATGTTGCAGCAATGCCGGCGGCACAGCCGCAGCCGGCCAGAATTCGTAAGGTGTTATTAGGTAGCTTCAGGCGTTGACCTAATTGGCTTCCGCAAGCAGCTCCTAAGTGAATGGCTGGACCTTCTTTACCACAGGAGTGACCAAACAGGAGGGCAATACAGGCAGCGAAGAACTGCACGATTGCATTTTTAAGAGGTAGGTTGCTCTGGTGGTAAGCCATTCGCTCCAGAAGATGAATCACGCCAACTTTTCTTCCGAGAGGCGTAACGCGGGAGAGGACCGCAATCAGTAAAAGGCTACCGATGATAGGAAGGCAAAAACGCAGCCAAGTAGGAAGGGACTCAAAATCATCATTTATCCCGCTTGGTAGAAACTGTTCTAATGGCATTTCCAGCAGCAAACGGAACGTGCCGAGCACAACTCCACAGATGATTCCGCAGATTATTCCAAGCACCACCATCTGCGGTAGGGCTTCGGTATGGGCCAGCCGGTGGCGGAAGTGTTGCATTGAAAAAGCGTATCTGAGCATATTTATTAATGGTCATTAAAGCTGCTGCTTTGTATTATATGCGGTCTGCGTAGTCAGAATAGTGCATCCTCGACTCAGTTTAGCTCTTTTTACTGCTGAATTTATACAAATGAATCAACAGGTTGGAAAGAGATAGTCGGGCGTTGTCGCCATTACACAGTAATCTTGTTTTATACGTTACCAGTTTTTCATCCCTTTGAGAGGTCCTTTCGTGATTAAGGTAGGTATTGTAGGTGGTACCGGTTATACCGGCGTAGAGCTGCTTCGTTTGTTGGCAAATCATCCTAATGCAACGGTAGAGGTGATTACTTCCCGTTCTGAGGAAGGTGTCAGTGTGGCTGATATGTATCCAAACCTGCGAGGCCATCACGACCTTAAATTCACAGTACCTGATGTGGAAACTTTGAGTGGCTGTGATGTTGTTTTCTTCGCAACTCCACACGGCGTTGCTATGAATATGGCTGCAGAGCTGGTGGCTAAAGGCGTTAAGGTTATCGATCTGGGTGCAGATTTCCGTATTAAAGATCTGGAGTTGTGGTCCAAGTGGTACGGTATGGAGCATACCCAGCCGGAGATGGCTGAGCTGGCGGTATATGGTTTGCCAGAGGTAAATCGTGAGCAGATAAAAGATGCTCAGCTGATTGCTTGCCCTGGTTGCTACCCAACAGCTACACAGTTGGCTTTTCTGCCACTGATTGAAAACAAGTTGATTGATCATCGTCGCCTGATTGCAGACTGTAAGTCAGGCGTGAGCGGTGCTGGACGTGGTGCAAAAGTTGGAATGCTGCTTTGTGAAGCCAGTGAAAGCATGATGGCTTACGGCGTACCTGGACATCGTCACCTGCCAGAAATTAAGCAGGGTTTGTCTGCCGCGGCTGAGCGCCCGGTTCATCTGACCTTTGTTCCTCATCTGACGCCGATGATCCGTGGTATCCACTCCACTTGTTATGGTGTGCTGAAAGATCCAGTTGATCATGATCTGCAGACTCTGTTTGAAGAGCGCTATGCGAACGAGCCGTTTGTAGATGTGATGCCCGCAGGTTCACACCCTCAGACTCGAAGTGTTAAAGGTGCGAACCAATGTCGTATCAGTGTGCACCGTCCGCAGAATGAAGACACCGTAGTGGTGCTTTCTGTTATCGACAATTTGGTTAAAGGAGCTGCCGGTCAGGCGATCCAGAACATGAATATCATGTTCGGTCTGGATGAGAGTGCAGGGCTGAATATCGTAGGGTTGATGCCATAATACTTGACTGAAATGCTAGGTTAAGGTGATAATTGCGCCAATCTTTATGAGTAGAAGTTCCTATGATTGAAACAGTAGATCCAAATGCAGAGTCAGCTATGGCCTTTACGGCCGCAGCTGCCGCAAAAGTTAAGTCGTTGATCGACGAGGAAGAAAACGACAATCTGAAACTACGTGTGTTTATTACAGGTGGTGGTTGTGCAGGTTTTTCCTATGGCTTCACATTTGATGAGTCATCCGCTGATGATGATACTGTTGTCGAGCGTGATGGCGTTACTATGGTTGTTGACCCGATGAGCTTCCAGTACCTTGCTGGTGCTGAGGTGGATTTCAAAGAGGGTTTGCAAGGCAGTCAATTTGTTATTAACAATCCGAATGCAACGACAACCTGCGGTTGTGGTTCCTCATTCTCTATCTAATATACCCTCCTAACAGGTTATGGCTTGCAAGTTCATAACCTGTTCAGATACCTTCTGTTAAATATCTAATATTTCTATTACAGGAGAGAATTATGTCCAGACTGTTGGTGAGTGTGTTTCTGGTGTTGTTCTCTTTTGCTATTGCCGCAGAACCGTTGCAGTCCCCTGCGGAGCCTGATCTGGCAAACTCACGTTATCTGGCATTGATAAAGAATAACAGTGCATCTGAAGTTGAGATGTTGTTTGAGCGTGCGAGTTTATTGGCGGATAGTGTTAATGACTTGAGTTCTTATGAGCCTATCGTTTTTGTTCTTCATGGTGAGGAAGCGCATGCATTCCGTAGCCATAATATGGAGCGTTACAAAAGCCTATTAGAATTAGCGGAGCGTTTGGAGCAGAGAAATATCATTGATATTAGGGTGTGTGAAACTTGGATGCGGATCAATGGTGTTGATCGTTCTGAGCTGCCAGTTTTTGTTGATACAGTGCCTCTAGGGCCTTCAGAAGAGCTAAGGTTACGCAATCAGGGTTATCTGTATTTCTAGGCTTGGTAAATAGCCCCGAGAATTCTTTCTCCGCTGGCGCCGGTAGCGTCACTGATATTACCTGTTTTCCCCTCAAGGCAGCGCATCGCCAGCCAGGCAAATGCGGCTGCTTCCATCCAATCTGCTGCAATTCCGGCTATATCTGAGTTTGCGATATCCGCCGTTGGCAGGGCTGATCTGAGCTGTTGTAGCAAAAACTGATTGTGACTACCGCCGCCACATACTAATAATTCGAAATCGGAGTATGGAGTGAAGCGCTTAATGCAGTCGGCAATGGTGTATGCGGTTAAGGCGGCAAGGGTTGCTTGAATATCTTCCGGATGAATATCACTGAAATTGTGCAGCTTCTGTTTTAACCAGTTTAGGTTAAATTGCTCGCGCCCTGTGCTTTTTGGTGGTGCTTCCTGAAAATAATCCAGCTCTAGAAGAGAAAAGAGCAGATCATTATTGATCTTGCCTGATGCTGCCCAAGCTCCGTCTTTGTCATAACCAAGCTGGCGTTGATCGTTGATCCAGGCATCCATAAGGATATTGCCGGGACCTGTATCAAAGCCGGATATTGGTTTTTCCGGGTTCGAAGGTAGGTATGTGATATTCGCCATACCACCAATATTAAGCAGAACCCTGTCTTTTGCTGAGTTATGCAGCATCGCATGGTGAAATGCTGGAACTAGCGGGGCGCCTTGTCCGCCTGCAGCCATGTCTCTGCGTCTGAAATCGGTAATGGTGGTAATGCCTGTTTGCTCTGCAATGATATTGGCATCACCAATCTGCAGTGTAAAGCCTAACTCAGGACGATGGCGGACTGTTTGTCCGTGGCTGCCTACAGCCTTGATCTTGCTTCTATTAAGATTATTGCTATTGATTAGCTGGTTCGTTGCCTTGGCGAAAAGTTGGCCGAGCTGGATATCAATCTCGCCCATGCGGTCGATTTCATTATCGCCGGGTAGCATCAGTCTCGTGATACTTTGTTTTAACTGATCTGGAATAGCTTCAGTATGGGTGGCAATAAGTGTGAATTTAGGTTCAAAGCTAACCGCAACGGCATCTACACTGTCCAAGCTGGTGCCGGACATGAGACCAACATAAACAGTAGCTTGGTTATCCATTACTTATTGTTCAGAGCCAGTGTAGTGTTAGGGGTTGTGGCTTGATATGTTTCAAGTTGTGCCAAAAGCGCGCTTGCTGCAGTTTTAAAAGCGCCTTGTTCGCTCTTCGTTATAGGCGATGCTTGTGGCAATTTGACCGTTAATGGGTTTTTGTGAACACCATTGAGGCGGAACTCATAATGTAGATGAGGGCCGCTAGCTAAACCAGTTTTGCCAACAAAGCCAATAATCTGGCCTTGCTTGACTCGTGTGCCCACGCGTTGACCGCGTTTGAATGCGTTCATGTGCGCATAAAGCGTAGTGATGTTGCTACCGTGTTGCACGATCACTACATTACCGAATCCACCCTTTCTACCTCGGAAAATGATTTTACCGTCACCGGCAGATTTAATTGGCGTGCCTGTGCGAGCAGCATAGTCAACGCCGCGGTGAGCGCGGATCTTATTCAGTACTGGGTGTTTGCGCTTCAGGCTAAAGCGCGAGCTGATGCGTGCAAAATCTACCGGAGAGCGCAGGAAGGCTTTGCGCATACTGTAACCTTCAGGGGTGTAGTAGCTGCTATCGCCATTTGTATCGGTATAACGAAGTGCAGTGAATTTTGTGCCGCGATTGATAAATTGTGCTGCAATGATTGGGCCTTCGCCAATCTTCTCGCCATCTAGGAAGTGCTCTTCGTAAATTAGGTTAAAGCTATCGCCTTTGCGAATATCCAGCACGAAATCCACATCCCAGCCAAAGATGCTCGCCAGCTCCATTATTTTTTTACTGGATAGTCCTGCTTCTTCTCCTGCGAGGAAAAGAGAGTCGGTGATCGTAGCAGATGTATATTGATGTTGGATTTTCGGTTGGCGCTCAATCTGCTGGATATCGAAGCCGTTAAGAGTACGTGTCAGTAGTGTACTCTTCAGATCTGATTGAACATGACGAAGTTTGTTTAACTTGCCATCTTCTATTAGGAAAGAAAGTGTCTGTCCAGGGAACAAGCGGGTAAATGATTTTGAAGCTTTGCTAGCTTGAGAAACATAGTAAACATCGGTAGCCGTTAAACCGGCCTTTTTGAACATGGAGGTCAGGTTATCGCCAGACCCTACCGTATAGTCCGTCCAGTTTTCTTCTGTAGCTGGTGCTTCTTCTGCTGTAACTTCTGCTGAAATGCTTGGGAGATTTGTTGTGTCAGTTTGTGTGTTAGGGGCAATAATAATAGCTTCAACAGCAGTAGACTTTTCAGCCGGGGCGTCGGTTGCAATAACGCGGGTGGCTTCAACTTCCTGAGACGGGAGTAATAACAGGGTCAGGCCAAGAATAAAGACACAAGCGCTGACGGCTACCAGATGAACAGTTGGAAACTGTCCCCGGAAATGATGGAAACGATTTAGCACCCTAATTCCCCTTCGTTTTTATAGCTTTAAATTGGGCTGCTGATAAGTAGTGGCTGCATTATGCCACTCTAATTTATAAAAGTCGGCGAAAAAGTATAAAACTTAAGCTTGGCTTAACGCTGATCAAGAAAATAAAAGGGTATCAGATTTGTTTGCTGGGCTTGCTGCCGCTAAAATAGCGCTCTTTTTTTAACGACATCATCTAAAGGTGATCAAAAGCAATGAGTGAAACACTTTTACAAGACCTGAAAGCGCGCGGACTGGTTGCGCAGATGACCAGCGAAGAAGAACTGGAAAAGCATCTGTCTGATGGAAGTGTGACACTTTATTGTGGCTTTGATCCTACTGCAGATAGCTTGCATATCGGTAGTTTGGTGCCTCTATTGACCCTAAAGCGTTTTCAGCAGTTTGGTCATAAGCCGCTGGCGCTGGTAGGTGGTGCTACAGGCCTAATTGGTGATCCGAGCTTTAAAGCTCAGGAACGTAAGCTGAACGATGACAGCACTGTTGCTGGCTGGGTTGAGAAAATCAAACAGCAGGTTAGTGCATTTATTGATTTCGACTGCGGTAATAACAGTGCAGAAGTAGTTAATAACCTGGATTGGACGCAGAATGTCAATGTTCTGACATTCCTGCGTGATATCGGAAAGCATTTCTCTGTTAACCAGATGATTGCCAAAGAGTCTGTTAAACAACGTATCGATCGTGAAGGTGCGGGTATCTCCTATACCGAATTCACTTACATGATCCTACAGTCATATGACTTCCAGCAGTTGAATGCTTCCCATGGTTGTACTCTTCAGATCGGTGGTTCTGATCAGTGGGGTAATATCACTGGTGGTACAGAGCTGACTCGTCGTATGAATGGTAATCAGGTATTCGGTCTGACGTTGCCTTTGATTACTAAATCAGACGGAACAAAGTTTGGTAAAACAGAGTCGGGTACAATCTGGCTGGATGCCAGCCGCACATCGCCTTACGCGTTCTATCAGTTCTGGTTGCAGACTGCTGATGCAGATGTATACCGCTTCCTTAAATATTTTACTTTCCTATCTGTATCAGAGATCGATCAGATTGAGAAAGAAGACTCTGAACGCCAGGGTCGTCCAGAGGCGCAGCGTATACTGGCTGAAGAAGCTACTCGCCTTATTCATGGCGAAGAGGGTCTTGCTGCTGCGAAGCGCATCACTGAAGCGCTGTTCTCGGGAGATACTTCTGATCTGAGCGAAACTGATTATGCTCAGTTAGCACAAGATGGCCTACCGTCATCAGAGCTCGACCTTGCGGCTGTGGCTGAAAGTCCACTGACAACAATTCTATCTGAAGCAGGTATGGCTCCAGGTGGTAAGCAGGTAAAAGACGCTCTGCAGCGAAATGCTGTTATCGTTAATGGGCAGGCTCATGGTATGGAAGACAACATGAATGCCACGGGTGTGTTTGCGAATGATAAAGCGCTATTCGGAAAGTACTTCCTGGTTAAGCTAGGTAAGAAGAAGCATCACCTGTTCTCATTGGTATAAAATTGCTTCTTCTATATACGTAATTTGAAAAGGCGTCGTTAGACGCCTTTTTTGTGCCTGTTTTATGCATGTTGTTTAAGTTTTGATCGCGCTTGTTTGTTCTTTAGTCACTGACTGTATGGTATTTGGTCAGTTTTGTCTTTTTTTTAATTTTTTTAAGTTTTTTTACAGATAGCGGTTGACCTGATTTTATATGTCTGTAGAATTCGCCGTCCTTGCTTAGGGAGGCCGCAAATTAAGGCGGTTTTGAACGACGCAAGGTGTTGAGTAAGTGGTTGAAAACGTTATGTTTTTAGATTGCTTACGCGGCAGGATTCAAAGTTCCGACGCTGAGTAAATTAATTTACAAAATTGCAAAATAAACGGTTGACTTTGAATGAGCGCAAAGTAGAATATGCGCCTCGCTTGAGACGAACGGCACACGCTGCTGAGAGTCAAAAAGCAACGCTCTTTAACAATTTGATCAGATAATTCGTGTGGGCGCTTGTTGAGAAGAAGCAAAGACTTTTTCTAGACAAGCAACCAAGTGAATTCATTTAAGCGATTTACAAATAGGTTTAACGTT
>NZ_JAAEQH010000264.1 GCF_024231755.1 Neptuniibacter sp. | reverse complement strand
TAGTAGCTTTCTCGGAGATGTGTGGGCCCAGCAGCACTTGATAAATGCGTTCCTGTTTCATGCCAGCTTCTCCTCGATCTTCTTCAGCGCAGCTACAGTAACCAGTACTTTATCGAAGCCAACCAGGGAAACCGGGTCAACGCCAGCAGCATCACGGATATCAACGTGTGGTACGTTGCGAGATGCCAGGTACAGGTTCTGCTCTACGTCTTCAGTAATCAGCAGTGCATTATCCAGCTCAAGCTCATTAAGCTTGGCCACAAACTGTTTAGTCTTTGGAGACTCAACAGCAAATTCTTCAACAACAACCAGACGTTCCTGACGTACCAGCTCAGAGAAGATGCAACGCATAGCAGCGCGATACATTTTCTTGTTTACTTTCTGAGAGTAGTCACGTGGTTGAGCAGCGAAAGTTACACCACCCGCACGCCAGATTGGAGAACGACTAGTTCCCGCACGCGCACGACCAGTACCTTTCTGACGCCATGGCTTAGCACCGCCACCAGAAACCGCAGAACGGTTTTTCTGAGCTTTAGTACCCTGACGACCGCCTGCCAGGTAAGCAGTAACTACCTGGTGTACCAACGTCTCGTTGAATTCTTTACCAAAAGCCAGGTCGGAAACTTCAACCGAACCATTAGCTCCAGCTAAATTCAGATTCATTTCAAACCCCCTTAGGCGCCAGCTTTAACAGCTGGTTTAACGATTACGTCACCGCCAGTTGCGCCTGGAACAGCACCTTTGATCAACAGCAGGTTGCGTTCAGCGTCTACGCGAACAACTTCCAGGGTCTGCACAGTAACCTGAGCATTACCCATCTGACCTGCCATCTTCTTGCCTTTCCAAACACGACCAGGAGTCTGACATTGACCAATTGAACCCGGAGCGCGGTGAGAAAGAGAGTTACCGTGAGTCGCGTCCTGCATGGAGAAGTTCCAGCGCTTAACACCACCCTGGAAACCTTTACCTTTGGACTGACCTGTTACGTCAACTTTCTGACCAGCTTCGAAGCGCGCAACAGTTAGCTCTTCGCCAACGTTGACTTCGTCGCCACC
>NZ_JAAEQH010000263.1 GCF_024231755.1 Neptuniibacter sp. | reverse complement strand
TTCCTGCATATAACGCAAAAAAACCTGAGCCTTCATCGACTGTGGTGAACTGTTAAATCCGTGGACGTAAATAAATAGTGGTGTCGTCATTTTTTTCCTCTGCAGAGAAGTTACCGGAGGGGAGAAAAAGGCGCAATAGAGTGAGGGAGAAAAGGCGGCTCAAAGACTCAATCAGGCTAAAGCCTTGTTACTTGATAAACTACAGAACCGTCATCAAACAGTTCATAGGTAGCGAAAGCGGGACCTGCAAGTTCAGGATCGGTTTCAATCTCAGCATTATCTGTACAAGCCTTAAACTGAGCAGTTGTTGCAGGCACAGAAAACAGCGCAACATCACCACGCTGCAACTGCCAACTTTGATGCACATGACCAAACATTACAGCTCTGACCTGATCATAACCATCCACAATACTCCAGAACTGATCAGCGTTACCCAGCATAATCTGGTCCTGCCAAATACTCTCCACACTTACAGGGTGGTGATGGAGGACAATCAATACATGTTGATCCGGGGAAGTTTCCTCAAGCTCAGTAGCAAGGAATAGCAATTCCGGATCAGATAATGAGCCACCACCTTTTCCATCTGGCTCAGCCGTACTGTCCAACAGTAAAATGCGCCAGTTATCCTGTTCTATAACCTTCTGACCATAACCAAGATCTGCGAACTGATACATCTCACCCGTTAGATCATGATTTCCGGGTATCCAGTAGCTAGGGAAAGGGAGTTGCTGCAACTGATCAGAAAGGCGTTGATAAGCTGAAGAAGAATGATGACTAAGGTCACCGGTCAACAGCAGAATATCAGCGTTTTGCTCTTTAACATGTCGCATCACCTGAAGAAAACGCTGTTCCGGATTAACCCCTTTCATTTCGGTTTCCGGAGTATCCTGCAGATGCATATCGCTGACCTGCAACAGTCTGACAACCGCTTCAGCCACTAAAAACCGGCTCCATAGTATGGCCATGAGAAAGACACTCACTCAACCATTCGCCCAGATATTCGTTCAACTGCAATTTTTCATCCGGCAGGTGCATATTACGGTTGGGGTAGGGATAAACACCTGACAGCTGCTTACGGCGTTGCATACAGATCACTTCAGCCATCGCTGCATCGTGATAAAGGCGAACAACCAAACCAGGGCTCTCCAGCCACGGAGAGCTTTTTTCATAGCTATGGCTGACCAACACAGTCGTCGTATATTTGAAGCGCTCATCAACCTGTAGACGCAGATAAGCAAGATGTTCAGGCCAACTGACCTGAAACTCTTTCTCATCACAACTGTCCAGATCCGGCAGCAGCTTCATAATACGGGCATAGTTAGCCTCGCATTGCGACATCTGCCGGGTCAGGTCGGGTATATATTTGCGCTTCATAATCTATCTACAAACCAATTTTCTCTAAACTTCTAACCAACGCTTATCCAGATCCTTCTGATTCAACTGCAACCACTGCAGAGCGATAATCGCCGGTGCATTATTAATTGTACCGGATTTCACCAGTTCAAATGCTTCTGCTGCTTCCAGTGTATGCACCCGGATATCCTCACCTTCATGAGGCAAGCCGTGAATACCCTCGACACCTTCTGAGTTAACCTGGGCACAGAGCAGATCGATGTACTCGCGGGTTCCTCCTGAACTGGGCACAAAGCGGGTGATATGCACAATCTCTCCCAGCTCAGCACCGGCTTCTTCTATCGACTCCCGTCGGGCCACATCGTCTGGAGTTTCTCCATCTTCAACGATGCCTGCTACCAGTTCTAGTAACCAGGGGCCTTCATCCTGATCAAAGGTACCCACCCGAAATTGTTCTACCAGCACCACGGCCTGTTTTTGTGGATCGTAAAGCAGTACACAGACCGCATCATCACGGTAAAACAGCTCTCTCTGGATGTTTATCATCTCTCCGGCAAAGGTTTTGTGGGAGAGATGCAGTTTCAACATCTTAAAGAAACCATCGTACAGGGTTTCTTTTTTATTGATCTTGAAATCTTTTTGACCATAAGTTGGCTGCCATTGTTCAGACATGCTCTTGATCCGCGTCATAGTTACTGGAAAAACCCACTATAACAACAGGTGGCGCGAAAACCCTCCCCGCATATATAATTGGTTAGAATATTTTTATGCCATATACTCATATAACTATTTTGAAATAGCGGGATACTTAAAGGACCGGAATAGATGCGCTCTCTTGTTGATATATTTCCTCTGCTTGGCTGGCTGAAATGCTACCAGCGTGAGACCTTTATCAACGACCTGATGGCCGGCATTATCGTTGCGATTATGTTGGTACCTCAGGGGATAGCTTATGCCCTTCTGGCTGGCCTGCCACCCGAATACGGTCTGTATTCCAGCATATTCCCCCTGTTGCTCTACTCGCTGCTTGGTAGTAGTCGCTCTCTAGCAGTAGGTCCAGTAGCCATCGTTTCCCTGATGGTAAGTACCGCGATCAGCCAAGTAGCCATAATGGGCAGCGAAGAATACATCAACGCAGCAGTCAATCTATCCCTTCTGGTCGGTGTTATCCTGCTATTTTTGCGCAGCCTACGCCTTGGGGCTGTGGTTAATTTTATCAGTCACTCGGTTCTATCCGGCTTTACCAGCGCTGCTGCCATCGTAATTGCTGTTAGCCAGATAAAACACCTGCTTGGACTGGAGCTACCCCGCACTATTGCCATCAACGAGAGTACCAATAATATTCTGGCTAACCTTGCTGAACTCAACCCAGCAACCCTGATTATCTCTGTGGGAGCATTTTTCTTGCTCTGGTATAGCAAGAGTAAACTCTGCTGCCAGCTGCAACGCCTTCAGTTTCCAGAATGGCTAGTGCAACCGATCTGCAAAGCGGGTCCAATGTTTGCGGTTATTTTTGGTACCAGCCTAGTCTGGTTATTAAGCCTTGACCAGAATAGCAACGTCGATACCGTTGGCATGATTCCGCAGGGCTTACCTTCACTACAAGGCATCCATGTGGATCTGGAGTTATGGCAGCAGCTATTCACCCCCGCACTGCTGATAGCACTTATCGGTTATATTGAAAGCGTATCCGTGGGTACAGCCCTGGCCAGCAAGCGCAAGGAACGCATCGACCCAAATAAAGAACTGATCGCTCTGGGAGTGGCCAATTTAGGCTCTGCATTCAGCGGTAGTTATCCCATAGCCGGTGGTTTTGGCCGCTCTATGGTTAACTTCAGCGCGGGAGCCCAAACCACGATTGCTTCAGCGATCACAGCAGTACTGGTTGCTATTACTCTGGTATTTTTTACGCCGCTGTTTTACTACCTGCCAACAGCTGCGTTGGGCGCGATTATCATTATGGCGGTAATCCCTCTGATTGATATCGCAGCATTCAGGCAGTGCTGGCGTTTTAATAAAGCTGACGCCCTGACCCTGGCCACCACCTTTGTCCTTGTTTTATTTATGGGTGTTGAGATTGGAATCCTATCAGGTATCGCGATGTCTATAGCCTTGCTTCTATACCGCTCCAGCCAACCTCATATCGCTGTTGTTGGCCGAGTCGGAGAAAGTGAGCATTTCCGCAACATAGACCGCCACGATGTTACTACGGAAAAATCCACACTCGCCCTTCGCATCGACGAAAGCCTGTACTTTGCCAACACTCGTTTTGTGGAAGAATTTATTCTGCAGCAATGCACCGAAAATCCTGAGATAAAACATGTGGTACTGATCTGCACTGCCGTGAATTTTATCGATGCCAGCGCGCTGGAGACACTGGAACAGCTGGTGCACAATCTGAGAGGAGAGGGGATAACACTACACCTTTCCGAGGTTAAAGGTCCGGTGATGGACCAGCTGAACAGCACACTTTTTCTGCAACAGATGGGGGATGGTAAGATATTCTTCACTACCGATCAGGCGATGAAAGAGCTTGCAGGAATTTAATTCCGTTAAACTTTGTTGTCTCAGGCTCGCCTCTGATTTTCCTTTTCGTCCCTAGACATACCATTACAGCGCCTACGAGAGATAAACAGCGAACTTAGCTGGCTCGCTTTCGCTTCTTTTTTCGCCATCGCTGCCAACTCAGCCACCTCATGATAACTGCCGCATCGGTAAGGGTCTGGATGAACGACACCAATTGCCAGCCCTAACAGTGGGAAAAACGATTGATTCCCCTTACGATCCGTTGCCCACAATCCTTCGTTCTGCAGATCCTTCGGGGAATAAAGGGTACGTACTTCCTGATCAAACTCACGTATGATTTTTTCACAGGAAAACAGCCAATCATGAGAACGGAAGATCACTACAAAATCGTCGCCACCAACATGACCGATAAAGTTTTTATCGTGCTTAGCATGGGTGGTCAGCAGCTCCCCCAGCAGACGAATCACCTGATCCCCTTTTGAGTAACCATAGCAATCGTTGAAGGGTTTAAAGTTATTCAGATCAAAATAGGCCACATGAAAATCAACTGTTTGGGTCAACAACCTTTCCAGCTCATTATTTATTGGCACATTACCGGGTAGCAGGGTTAGCGGATTAGCATATTGGGCATCCTGAATTTTGAGCTCAGTAAGGCGTTTTAGAAGATCTCGCAAGTTACCCATACCCAGATAACAGCCATCTTGAGTAATGATAATATCCTGCTGGAGTGCTTGCTGCTCTTGCTCTGTTACCAGATGCGAAACATCCACCAAACTCATACTGCTTTCTACCAGCAACACATCATCAGACAGTATTCGAGCCGCAGGTTTCTTCTCATACAGTGCCCTTCCGTACTGCGTAGAGAAGAGCTCTAACAGATCTTCTTTGCGTACCACTCCTACCGGTATCCCCTCTTTAATCACTGGCAACGCGACCATATCTGGGTGCGAGCGGAACAGATCACTAACGAAAAGGACAGTATCATCTGGAGAAATAGCCGGGGCCTGACGCAACAGGGACAACGCTGTTTCACCATTATCCAGATGCGCTGCAGGTTCAGACTTTAAATTGTCGATTAGCGAAAGCGGCTGCCATGTAGATTGAGGCTCCGGGTTGGGATAACCCAGGTAAAAACCCTGTCCGATAAAGATCCCCAATTCCATCAGCGTTTGCACCTCTTCCTGGCGCTCAATTCCTTCCGCAATCACTTTGCAACCCATTGCATTACTGATATTGAAGATAGCGCGGACAAACTCCCGCTTCACTGGGTCACTATCAATATGCGAGACAAAGTGGCGATCAACTTTCACATATTCAGGATTAAGCTCCGACCAGAGTTTAAGGCCTGAATATCCCGTACCCAGATCATCCACCGCAACCTGGAAACCCATATTGCGGTAATACTCAACGGCATTATTTGAAAGACCATGCTGATCAAAAGGATGCTGCTCTGAGATCTCAATCACGATATCGCTTATTGAGATCCCCAGTTCCTGCAGCAGTTCAGAGGTAAAGCCTTCCGTATGTTCGGGAGTGCCTAGAAGGGAGGCACTGATATTCAAAAAAAGTTTGCCTCCCGGCTTCAGTTCAGCAAACTTTTCCAGAGAACAGCGGCGACACAGCAGCTCCAATGTATGTAACAGATTGTTTTCGATCGCTGTCTGAAACAGAGCACCTGGAGAAGCCATTATGCTACCAGCGGGTCCACGAATCAGCGCTTCGTGACCGATTACTTCGTTCTTTTTCAGATCAACGATAGGCTGAAAATGGGGATAAAGAGATTCAGTTTCCAGAATCTCCAGCAGCATATTCCGGCGAGTTTCAGCACTCACCTCTTCTGACGCCAATAACATATTAACCCTGTAACACCTGTTTGAATCAGATACAGGTTAGTGCGGGGTTATTACATTTGAGTGAAAATGTTTAATTAGCCACTAAAAACTAAGGTTTATTCACCCAGTGAGAACTGACGCAACAATTGGATCTCATCAGCCCAGATAGTTTCATCGATAGTTTCCAGCACGAGGGGAATTCCGCGAAAGCGATCATCTTGCATAATAAAGCGAAATACCTCCAAGCCGATCTCCCCCTGCCCCAGGCTATGGTGGCGGTCTAACCGGGAATCCAAACCTCCCTTAGAGTCATTAAGGTGCATCCCTTTCAGATACTCAAAACCAACGATCTGCTCAAACTGTTCAAACACTTCAGCACAGCTTTCCTGAGTACGGATATCATATCCCGCTGCAAACATATGACAGGTATCGATACAAACACCCACCCGGCTTTTATCTTCTACCTGACTGATGATCTCCGCCAGCTGCTCGAAGCTATAACCTAGGTTACTCCCTTGCCCTGCAGTGTTTTCAATTACAGCAATCACCGATTCGGTTTGAGAGATTGCCCAATTCAGGGATTCTGCGATGGTCGCCAGACAGTCTGTTTCTGAAACTTTGCGCAGATGACTCCCCGGGTGAAAGTTGAGATAGACAAGTCCAAGCTGTTCACAACGTTGCATCTCATCCAGAAAGGCATCCCGTGATTTCTGCAGGGCATCAGGTTCTGGATGACCCAGGTTGATCAGGTAGGAATCATGGGGTAGCACTTGCTCCGGCTTAAAATTAAGCTCTGCACAGCGCTGCTTAAAATCAGAAATCACCTCTAAATCTAGAGGTTTAGCAACCCAGCGGCGCTGATTTTTAGTAAACAAAGCAAAGGCATTAGCGCCAATAGCATGTGCGTTTTGAGGTGCATTATGAACACCTCCGCTGGCACTAACATGAGCACCAACATAGTAAGGCAAAAGATCGCTCACAGCTTGCAGGCACCACCCAGACAATCATCAAACTGCATATTTTCCAGCTCCTCGCGATCAGCCTGTGCAGTTTTGAGACGTTGCAACATCTCGCCCTCTTCACCTGAGGATTCCTCAACACCCGCCTTATCGAAAACGGCAATCAATAGATTCAGCTCATCTAGCGTAAATTCGTTCATAACATCTCCAGTTAAATTGGTTGTAGATGGTCAACCAGCATCTGAACACTTTTCTGACCACGGAATTCGTTCACATCCAGGCGGTAAACCACCTGGACCCGGGTAATACTCTCGTCCGGCCAGCTATCCATATCCGCATTAAATTGGATCGCATCAATAGCCATGCCAGTCTCTGGCTCCATCAATACCATCTTCAGATGGCGCTGACCAACAACTCTCTGTTGCAGTAATGAGAACTCTCCCTCAAACAACGGCTCCGGGAACTGATGCCCCCAGGGGCCAGATTCACGCAGCAACTCAGCCACTTCGAGCGTCATATCTGCAGCCGTAAGGGAACCATCGGTTAATAGCTCTTGCTGTAGGTCTGCTTCAGAGAGCTGACGACTAACCTCTTCATCAAAAGCCCGCTGAAATAGCGGCAGATCAGTTTCACGGATTGTTAGTCCTGCAGCCATAGCATGGCCACCAAACTTTCTTAAAAGTTCTGGGTACTGAGCAGCAATGGCATCCAGACCATCCCGTACATGAAATCCTGAGATCGAACGGGCAGAACCTTTCAATTCACCAGCATCGCCCTGAGCGAAGGCAATCACCGGGCGATGCACTCGATCTTTGATACGTGACGCCAGAATACCTATCACTCCCTGATGCCATTCCGGCTCATACAGAGACAATCCATAAGGGATCTGTTCAGAATCAAGCTGCAACTTATTCAGTAGGTCAAGCGCCTGCTGCTGCATCTCCTGTTCAATCCCTTTACGCTCCTGATTAAGATCATTCAGGGTCGCAGCCAGCTCTTTAGCTCTTTGATCGCTTTCCGTGAGCAGACATTCGATACCTATAGACATATCTTCGAGGCGGCCCGCTGCATTAAGACGAGGAGCTATAGCAAAACCCAAATCGGCAGAGGTAATTTTGTGTTGCTGCCTGCCCGAGTATTCAATCAGGGCTTTCAAGCCCGGACGACAGTAGCCTGCTTTAATGCGCTGTAAACCCTGATAGACCAGAATCCGGTTGTTCTGCTCCAACGGCACAACATCAGCCACAGTCCCTAAAGCCACCAGATCCAAAAGGGACGCGAGATTAGGTTGCGGCAGACCGTTACTTTCAAACCAGCCTTTGGCCTGAAGAGCACGACGCAGAGCGATCATCACATAAAAGATCACCCCTACACCGCAGGTAGACTTAGCAGCAAATCCGCACTCTGGTTGATTCGGGTTAACAATGGCACAAGCCTCTGGTAGCTCAGAACCAGCCAGGTGATGATCAGTTACAATCACATCCAGATTCGCCAGATTAGCTGCCGTTACACCATCAATACTGGAGATACCATTATCCACAGTGATCAATAGATCCGGCGTTTGTTTCAAAGCTTCAACAACAATTTCCGGACTTAACCCATAGCCAAACTCAAAGCGGTTTGGCACCAGATAAGAGACTTCAGCAGCCCCCATCATACGTAGTGCTAGCACACCTAACGCGGTACTAGTCGCCCCATCACAGTCGAAATCGCCGACGATTAGAATCTTCTGCCTCTGCTCAAGCGCAACCACGAGACGATCAACAGCCTGATCTATACCACTCAAACCATTATCTGGCAGCAGCTCATTCAAGTTACGCCCTATTGCATTTAGGTCATGCACACCACGGGAAGCGTAGATACGAGCAAGGATAGGGTGAGATTGCTTGAACACCGGCAGCGAGGAGTCAGGAAGCTGCCGTTGCGAGATATTAACTTGTTTCATTCATTACCAATTTGATGGGAGGCAGGAGCCGGTATCAGCTCAGCTGTTTTTTCAGTCAGGTGATAAGCCAGCAGACCTATCCATTCACGGACACCCGTTTTCAGGTCTGCCATATTACGGGTAAAGTTTGGACGGAAACGATCCTCTCCCACTCGATAATCCACAGGATAAGGGATCAACTCCATGCCCTGTTCACGAAATACTCCAATGGAACGAGGCATATGGAATGCTGAAGTAACCAATAGCCACTTCCCTTCCAGGCCAGACAATTCCCCTATCAGCTCTCGAGTATAAATCGCATTCTGGAAAGTATTACGGGAGTCTCTTTCAATAATCATCCGACTCCCCAGGCCTTGCTGACTCAGCCATTGCTTGGCCACATCTCCGCCGCGATATCCAGGTCGTAATAAAGCGCCCGAACCACCAGTGAAAATAACTTTTGCTTGGGGATAACGCAGCATCAATTGTGGTACGACCATCAACCGCTCTGCACCCTGATTAAACTGCGCAGCGTTATGAATAGATGACAGCTCAGCATCTTCGCCACCACCCAGCACGACGACCCCAGCAATATTGTCCGGCAGGATAGCCACATGAAAGCGCGTTTCTAGTGGCCTTAACAGATAGTTACCCACGGGGAAAACACTAATGAGAAGAAGTGTAAGAACAGAGATCCAGACCAGAACAACACCGAATAAGCTGCGCCAAAGAAAAAACCCGAACAAAAGCATAAGCAGCAGAAAATGGTCAGGCTGTACAACAATCCAAAATACTTTTGAAAGGTAGAAAAACAGATCTGTCATACCTATCCCTGCGCCGCTTTCTTTTAGTTAATAAGGCGTTATAACAAAAAACCCGGCATTTATACGCCGGGTTTTCAGAGTATCACACTTAGAACAAAAATCACTCAGTATGTACGTGACTCGCAACAAACTGCTGCACAGTTGCCAGATCGTTATCCAGCACTTCCAGTTTTTCCTCACGCTCAAACAGATCTGTCATATGCGCTGGTAACTGCGGAGATTCCAGCCCCGCTTTAACAACAGGTTCCGGGAACTTAACCGGGTGGGCTGTAGACAGCGTGATCATCGGTACAGATGGATCACTGTTACATTCACGACCCGCTTTAACGCCGATAGCAGTATGTGGATCAAGCAAGTACTCAGTTTCATCGAATACCTGTTTAATAACATCACAAGTAGTCTCGTCATTCACCGCGTAGCTGTCGAACAGCTCACGTACTTTCTCCCAACGAGCAGGATCCAGCTCAACAGACTCTTTCGAGAAACGCGCCATCAGGTCGCTGATCTCTTCACCATTGCGACCGTATACATCAAACAGCATACGCTCAAAGTTGGAAGAAACCATGATATCCATGGATGGGGACAGAGTATGAACCAGTTCCCCTTTGGACATATCGTTACCAGAAATAACACGGTGCAGAATGTCGTTCTTGTTCGTCGCAACTACAAGCTGCTTAACCGGCAAGCCCATCTGCTTAGCTAAGTAACCGGCAAAGATATCGCCGAAGTTACCCGTTGGCACAGAGAAACTTACTTCACGGTGCGGACCGCCCACAGCCAGAGAAGCAGAGAAGTAGTAAACGATCTGAGCCATGATGCGCGCCCAGTTGATCGAGTTTACTGCGCCCAGCTTCATACCTTTCAGGAAGTCCTGATTAGCAAAGCTGTCTTTAACCATCTGCTGGCAATCGTCGAAGTTACCTTCCAGAGCGATGTTGAAAACATTCTCTTTGATGATGGTCGTCATCTGACGACGCTGTACTTCGGATACTCGGTTGTGTGGGTGCAGGATAAAGATATCCAGGTGCTTGCTGTGACAGCAGCCTTCAATAGCTGCAGACCCAGTATCACCGGAAGTTGCACCCATGATCACCAGATGTTCACCACGTTTTTGCAACGCGTAATCCATCAGACGGCCCAGCAGCTGCAGAGCAAAATCTTTAAATGCCAGAGTAGGGCCGTGGAACAGTTCCAGAACCCACTCATTTGTGCCCAGCTCTTTCAGAGGAGCTACCGCGATGTGATTGAAACCCGCATAGGTTTCATCGATCATCGTTTTCAGATCAGCGTCTTCAATGCAGTCATCTACAAACGGCTTGATCACATTATAAGCAAGCTCGTTATATGGCAGACCCGCCCAGGAAGCGATCTCTTCTTTGCTGAAAGCTGGTAGAGTTTCTGGCACATACAAACCACCATCACTCGCCAGACCTGCCAACAGGACCTCTTCAAAGTTCATCGCCGGAGCCTGACCCCGAGTAGAGATATATTTCACGGGTTACTCCTTAGCTTTTGAACTGTTCAACACGAATACGCGTTACGCTGCCATTGATCTCTTCCAGATCTTCGATCTGTGCAATAGCATCGTTAACTTTCTGCTCCAGAACAGTCTGAGTCAGGATAATAACTGGCACCTGCTCTTCAGAAGTTTCTTTCTGGATGATCGCTTCGATGTTGATATCCTGCGCACCTAGAATGCTAGTAACCTTCGCCAATACGCCAGGTTTTTCTTGCGCATTCATACGCAGGTAATAAGCAGACTCAGTCTGTTCAACCGGCAGAATCGGTGCATCAGATAGCTCAGAAGGCTGGAATGCCAGGTGCGGTACACGGTTGTCACGATCAGCTGTCAGCGTACGTACAACGTCAACAATATCAGCTACTACTGCAGATGCAGTCGGCTCAGCACCGGCACCCGCACCGTAATACATAGTCTGACCAACAGCGTCACCATCAACCAGGACTGCGTTCATCACACCATTTACGTTAGCGATCAGCGCAGACTGCGGAATCAAAGTCGGGTGAACGCGAAGCTCAACACCATTCTCTGTACGACGGCTGATACCCAGGTGCTTAATGCGGTAACCCAGCTCTTCAGCGTACTGTACATCTTCACGAGTAATCTGACTGATACCTTCAGTGAAAGCTTTCTCAAACTGAAGCGGTACACCAAATGCCAGAGATGCCAGAATAGTCAGCTTATGAGCCGCATCGATACCTTCAACATCAAACGTTGGGTCAGCTTCTGCATAACCCAGTTCCTGAGCTTCTTTCAGCACATCATCGAAATCACGACCTTTATCGCGCATCTCTGTCATGATGAAGTTGCCAGTACCGTTGATGATACCCGCCAGCCAGTTAATCTTGTTTGCAGACAGGCCTTCACGGATCGCTTTGATGATTGGAATACCACCAGCAACAGAAGCTTCAAACGCAACCATTACGTTCTTTTTCTGTGCCGCTTCAAAGATCTCATTACCGTGAACAGCAATTAGGGCTTTGTTAGCAGTAACGACATGTTTGCCGTTTTCGATCGCAGTCAGTACCAGCTCTTTAGCAACGTCATAACCACCGATCAGCTCAACAACCACGTCAACTTCTGGGTTCTTAGCAACCTCAAAAATATCATCGGTAATCTGGGAGCCTTTGGTATCACAATCTGGATTGGTATGACGCGCACCAATATGTTCTACGACAATCTTACGACCTGCTCGACGAGCAATCTCTTCGGCATTACGCTTCAGCACATTAAATGTGCCACCGCCCACTGTACCTAATCCACAGATACCAACTTTAACCGGTTTCAAACCTGAACCTCGCATGCTGTTGAACGTTTATTACGCCTGATATCGGCGTGTTGAAAAATCACACTTACATCTGGCAAAAATTAGTCGGCCATTATAGCTAAAACTTAGCGCCAGCTCTACGTAGTCAAACAAGTAGTACGAACAAGCAGCACAAACAATAAAAAAGGGAGCTTTTCAGCTCCCTTTTACAACCCCAAATGGCTCTTCTTACAGGCCAAGCATCTTACTTAAACGAGCTGCTGGCACATAACCAGGAACCAGAGATCCATCTTCAAAAACCATCGCTGGCGTACCCGTTACACCCACTGCCTGACCCAGCGCCAACTGTGACATCACTGGGCTATTGCAATCCGCCTTATCAAGATTCATACCCTGCTTAGCTTCAGTCATTGCTTCTCGTTTAGCTTCTGCGCCTTTAGCACACCAGATAGAAACCATAGTGTTATATGTCTTAGTCCCCTGACCATTACGCGGAAAAGCTAGATAATTCACCTGAATACCCATCTCATTCAGCTTTGGCACCTCATCGTGCAGTTTACGGCAGTACGGACAATCCACATCGGTAAAGATATTCACTGTCGCTTTCACTTCCCCTTCAGGCGCGAATACGACCATCTCTTTTTCAGAGACAGCATCAAGCTTTGCTTTACGTTGTTCTTTGGCTTTCTCTTCAGACAAATTCACAAAACCCGCCTGAGTTGTATAGCGATAGAGTTGACCGATTAAGAAATACTCACCCTTGCTGTCAGCATAGATCACTTCACCGCTGTTTAACTCGACCTCACTCATACCAGCTAATGGGGCTGGAGAGATAGATTTAACCTTAATACGAGGATCAACTTTATGCAGATTCTGTTTAATCAACTCTTCTGCATTATCAGCTGCTGATACAACTCCACTAAATCCTGCCATTACACACAACGCAGCCACCAAAAGCTTTTTCATTTTCTTCCTCGGTTTTTACAACAAAAGGTTTGTTCAACAAAAACTATATCTGTATGCCTCTGACCCACCATCCAGATACAAGTTCAACAGTAAATAAATAAAATCGACGAGTAAGATAACATATCTTTAGCTTACTCTGATGTGAACAACATTCATCCTCTCGGGTGATGTTGTTGATGCATTGACTGCAACCGATGCTGAGCCACATGGGTATAGATCTGGGTTGTGGAAAGGTCACTATGGCCCAACAACATCTGTACAACCCTCAGATCCGCCCCATGATTGAGGAGATGAGTAGCGAAAGCATGCCTGAGTACATGCGGTGAGATAGGCTTTTCAATTCCCGCAACCAAAGCATGGCGCTTTATCCGGTGCCAAAATGTCTGCCGTGTCATCTGCTGCGCGCGGCGACTGGGAAACAGCACATCCCCGACCTGCTCACCCATCAGCTGCGGACGTACATCCCGTAAGTACTGCAGCAACCAACCAATCGCTTCTTCACCCAAAGGCACAAGGCGCTCTTTGCCACCCTTACCCATCACCCTGATCACACCCTGATTTAGGTTGATTTCATGCAACTGCAGCCCAACGAGCTCACTTACCCGTAGGCCTGTTGCATATAGCACCTCAAGCATTGCACGATCTCTGAACTGCACTGGATCATTAAGCTCAGGAGCCTCCAGCAAATCAACCACATCCTGCTCTGTCAGGGTTTTAGGCAGGCTACGCCCTTTTTTCGGGCTTTCGATCAATAAAACCGGATCTTCTTTGATCAACTCTTCACGAATAAGATAACGGCAAAACCCTCTTAGACATGAGAGCATCCGTGAGGTTGAGCTGGCTTTTAACTTCTCTTTAAAACGCCATGAAAGATGCTGCTGCAATTCCTCACGCCGACAATCAATAAGAGCCACTCCCCGTTCATTTAACCAAGCAGCAAACTGAGTAAGGTCTCTACGATAAGAGGAAAGCGTATTTTCACTTAAACCCTTTTCCATCCAAACCGCATCCAGATAAGTTTCAATCAGACGCTGATCTGCTTCAAACACCTTTTTTACTGACAACTAACAGTCCTCATACTGCCTTCTAACATAACAACGCCCCGCAAAAGGCGAGGCGCTATAATGCTGGGAGGACAGTAAACAATCATTGATAAAAGAGCTCAGCCCTTTGGATCTTATCCATAGCAATAGGATAGGTGGCGGTACCACGCCCATCAACCAGGCGATGCTCGACAGTCACGACCGATGAAGTTACCGCAACCAGCGCACCTTCAACTTTTCGCCCGAAATAAGTATACAGAATTACCTGCTCGCCAATATGATTTGCAAGAATGGGGAGCTCAACTTGTATAAATCCTTTCTCAAGCTTTTGCTTTCTCTGGGAGGATTTGTACTTGCTAAGTTTTGCCAGCTGTTGCGATTCACTCTTCCCTTCACGCGCTGCATCAGTTCCGTCATCCCCAGCAGGAAGATCCAAGCTTTCTATTGCATCACTCTCATTTGCTTCAGCTGATGCATCATCCCCTTTAGCACCCACGGCGGAGTGAGCAGCCATAGCTTCATGCATGGATATAGCATTTGGATCAGGCATCTCCCACTCGATGCCTGAGATCAGAACAGGTTTACCGTTAAATTCCACATAAGGGCTCAGGGAATCGATCAAGTCGGTTGGCTTTTGCACCATCATCATATGCTGTGTACCAAACCCGTCCGGAATATCTACGCGAACATACATACTGCCACCCGGATCATTCACTGAATCAAAAGCAGTCAGAATTGGCTCAGGAATAGTCCAGCCTTCAGCGCTCAGACGTTGCGCTAACAAAGTACGGTAACGCTCGCGATACGCATCTACAGGCTCTTCATTCAACTTAGAGCAGAATCTGTTTCGACTATTATTGTAACCTCGGTCAAAGAAACGCATCTCCACACGCTTCAACTGCGGCTGGGCAAACATGGCAGTTTGCAGATTCAATTTATCACTGGAAACCTGAATATCCATCGACATGCTCATTCCCATCATCGACTGGGTGTCACTCTGCATATCGAAGTTAATCTGCTTATCGACCTTATCAAAAGAGTACTGTAGCGCCAGATCTCCACGCACTTTTCCGTAGCCCATTTTTCTCACATCAGCGATTGAGAAATACTTAAGATCACCACAGGCAAGGGTGTCATAACCCTGCCCCGCCTCACGCTGGGCACTCTCAGCCATACGCGCCCAATCCTGCATATAACCACTCGCCATATCCAGTGTCAGACCCTGCATATCCAGATTAAAAGATTCAGGAATTTCTCCCTTGTCCATCTTTTTCTGAAAATCCAGGAGATACCCCCAAGAAGGGGCTTTGATTTTTACGAGTTCCAGGTCAATTGAGCCTTCCATACCCACAGGCACAAAAGCTACATCCAGTAGACCTACTTCGGAGCCAAGCAGGTCGATATGTACATTTTGATAGGTCATATCCACGAAAGGGGACACTTGCTGCGCAAAGTCATCCGCAGCAGAGGAAACTTTCCACCAAATAAAGCCATAAGCTGCGGCAGCTAAGGCGATTGGCGTCAGAATAATCAGAAATATGGTCGCTATTTTTTTAATAACAGCCTGTGGCATAGATATGTTTCCTACCAGCAATACTCTTTCACATCAAAGCTTTGTGAATCTATACCTGCTTATTATGGTAGGCAATCCCGGAATCTGTCTATTTCTTTCTAGTGTTTAAGCACACATTCAGATCAAGAAGACACAAAAAAAGCGGCTAAAAGCCGCTTTTTCAATTCGATAAGATCCGCTGCGATTAACCCAGCTTCTCTTTGATACGTGCAGACTTACCTGAACGCTCACGCATGTAGTACAGTTTAGCCTGGCGCACGTCACCGCGACGCTTAACTTCAATGCTATCTACAGTTGAGCTGAAAGTCTGGAAAGTACGCTCAACGCCCACACCGTGGGAGATTTTACGTACAGTAAACGCAGAGTTTACACCGCGGTTACGCTTGCCCAGTACTACGCCTTCAAACGCCTGCAGACGTTCACGCTTACCTTCAACTACTTTTACCTGAACTACAACAGTATCACCTGGTGCAAATTCTGGTACTTCTTTATTCATCTGTTCAGCTTCAAGCTGCTGAATAATTAGGTTCTTGCCGCTCATCGGTCACTCCTAAACATTCAACCTTCGGACCCTTGGGTCTCCCGGATAAAATCAGTTAACAATGCCTTTTGCTCAGCGTCCAACTCAAGAGATTCAAGCAGGTCAGGCCGGCGTTGCCAGGTTCTTCCTAACTGCTGTTTCAGACGCCAACGTCTGATCTCTTTGTGGTTGCCGCTCAGCAACACATCAGGTACCTGCATATCATCGAGCTGTTCCGGTCGGGTATAGTGCGGACAATCCAGCAATCCATCGTGAAATGAATCTTCAGTAGCCGAATCCTGATGCCCCAGTACTCCGGGAACCAGACGGGAAACCGAATCAATCATGGTCATGGCTGGTAATTCACCACCACTGAGGACGAAATCCCCAAGCGACCACTCTTCATCAATTTCCGTTTCAATCAGGCGTTCATCAATACCTTCGTAACGCCCTGCTACCAAAATCAGCTTCTCACGAGAAGCTAGCTCCTGCACACCCGCATGATCCAGTCGGCGTCCCTGTGGCGAGAGATAGATCACTTTCACATCTCCACCTGCAGCCTGTTTTGCTGCATGGATAGCATCCCGCAGAGGCTGAACTTTCATCAGCATCCCAGGGCCACCACCATAGGGCCGGTCATCTACAGTTTTATGCTTATCATGCGCAAAGTCGCGTGGACTCCAGCACTGCATCTGTATCAGACCATTTTTAACTGCTCTTCCTGTAACCCCGTAGCAACTGATTGCTTCGAACATCTCAGGAAAGAGAGTTACCACACCGAACCACATGGTTCAGAACTCGGGGTCCCAATCGACCCGCATAGTACCTGTTTCCAGGTCAATTTCTTTAATCACCTGATCTGGAAGGTAAGGCAGTAAACGCTCTTGTTGATCGATACTGTCTTTTGTTGCCTTCACTACCAGCACATCATTTGAACCGGTTTCCATCAGGTGGCTCACCTTGCCCAACAACTGGTCAGACTCGGTGTAAACTAATAGGTTTTGCAACTGGCTCCAGTAATATTCACCCTCTTCCAATTCAGGAAGCAGGTTACTGTCAGCGATGATCTCATGTCCGCAATAACTGCGGGCAACATCACGATCATCTACGCCTGCCAATTTTGCGATCAGTCCTTTACCGTGGCGCTTGCTGGCTTCAACCTCAACGGTCTTCAATGAGCCATCAATCTTCAGTTGCCAGGGGGTATAGTTGAAGACGTTTTCCATCGGATCAGTGAAAGAGTAAATTTTTACCCAACCCTTAATCCCATAGACTGCAGTAATCTTGCCGAGAACCATGTTCCCTTTATTGGAATTACCGCTCATCTTGTTTCCTGATCAAAACCTACTAAAAAATTACTCAGCTGCTTTAGCTTCTTTAACCAGCTTCGCAACTCGGTCAGACAGCTGTGCGCCTTTACTCTGCCAGTATTCAATACGATCCAGAGCAACACGCAGACGCTCTTCCTGACCACGTGCAGTAGGATTGAAGAAACCCACACGCTCAATAAAACGGCTGTCACGCGCATTACGCGAGTCCGCTACTGAGATGTGATAGAAAGGACGCTTCTTAGCGCCACCACGAGACAAACGAATTATTACCATGCGTTAGACCCTTTTATTGAGTGGGTTTTAATATCGCCCACTGTTTGATTTACCA
>NZ_JAAEQH010000262.1 GCF_024231755.1 Neptuniibacter sp. | reverse complement strand
CTTCCTGCTTTTTAACCAGTTGCACGGGTTTCAGCAAAAATTACGTGGCAGATAAATAATATATTAATTATCCTGTACATTAAGGAACCTGCGAATAAGTCTCATACTTTCTCAGTGGATTATAAAACGACCAGATACGCGAAAGTCAGCGCAGTGAAATGTCGAGACCTTTTCAAGCTGACTGACAAAGTAGATGGTCGTTTTAGAAACCACCCTACGGGGCTTACAGAGCAACTGAATCACTTTGTTAATGATTTTCGACAGGCAACCAGCATGCCTGTAATCATTGCCTTGCGCTTGAATTGCTCGGTAAGCCTGAGTCGTATAGGACTTGTTCGTAGGTTCCATAGGATGAATCCTTCCTCGAGAACTTGCACATTTATCAGTAAGCCGGGAAAATATCGGGGAATTACTGGGTAGATATTTTATATGCGTAAATTTGAAGACTCACTGCCGTTACAGCTCCTTAAAGCTCGTGAAGCAACGATGCTGTTTTTCCGTCCTCTGCTACACGAGAACTCCCTGACCGAACAGCAGTGGCGCGTTCTCCGTGCCCTATACGCTTATAAAGAGCTTGAATCAAAAGAGTTAGCTAAACGCTGCTGTCTGCTTAGCCCAAGCCTTACAGGCATCCTTAAGCGCCTTGAGCAGCAGGGTTATATCCAGCGTCGTAAATCTGAAGAAGATCAGCGTCGCACCATTATCAGCCTGACCGATAGCGCGAACGCTCTGTTTGTTCGTCTAAGCCCAGAGGTAGAAGAGCGCTATAAGACCTTCACTGACCGCTATGACGAGAAGAAGCTCAAGCAGTTGATGGAAATGCTGAAAGAGCTATCAGAACTGGAACCCTGATCAGAACCATTGATAAGAGCCATTGATCAGGTCCTTTTTCGCTCTCGCCCCACTTTTCCAATTCAGTCAGCTATATTCAATTTACTGATCACTTTTGGCATGACTTCAGTCAACTTATTCACTTTATGAGTTGACAATAGATAACATGACAACTATCTTAGCCTTAAATATAATTAACATATTAAGTTATTTAACAAGCAGTCGGCAAAGAATCTCTATCTGTCCCTAGAGAAGCAGGTCGGCCAATAATAAGATCAAGAGAGGTCACGATGGGAGAATTAGTACTCGCAGCAAAAGTTACACACGTACCAACAATGCTGCTATCTGAACAGCCAGGTAAGCTGGAAGGCTGCCGCCAACAGGCTATCGACGGACACAAAGAGATTGCTCGCCGTGCACGTGAAGCAGGTGCTGATACAGTCGTTGTCCTGGATACACACTGGTTGGTTAATGCGGGTTACCACGTGAACTCAAACTCTCATTTTAAAGGCGCTTTTACTAGCCACGAGTTCCCACACTTTATTCAGAACCTGGAATATGAATACACCGGTAACCCTGCACTGGGTGATCTGATTGCAGAGAAAGCAACTGAGAAAGGTGTATTCACTCTTTCCCATCAGGTAGAAACACTGGATCTGGAATACGGCACGCTGGTTCCAATGCGTTATATGAACCCAGAAGCTGACCTGAAAGTTGTTTCTGTTGCAGGCTGGTGTACTGTGCACAGCATTGAATCTTCCCGTAAGCTGGGTGAAGCGATCCGTGAAGCCATCGAAGCAAGCGACAGCAAGGTTATGCTAATCGCTTCTGGTTCTCTGTCTCACCGTATCTGGGACAACGACGACTACGAAGCTAACAACGGTACTTTCACTATCTCCAAAGAGTTCAACCGTCAGGTAGACCTGCGTGTTCTGGATCTGTGGCAGCAGGGTGAAATCGCTACATTCCTGAAGATGCTGCCAGACTACTCTGACAACTGTTCTGGTGAAGGCGGTATGCATGATACTGCGATGCTATTCGGCGCACTGGGCTGGGATCAGTACCAGGGTAAAGGTGAAGTGATCGGTGAGTACTTCCCAAGCTCCGGTACAGGTCAGGTAAACGTGGTGTTCAGTCTGTAAGCTGAATCCATCTGAAAAGTCGAGATTAAGGGTACCTTGCGGTACCCTTTTTCATTCTTAAACGGGTAGTAAAAATAGCATGATTATTTCTGATAAAAGCCTCGGTTGGGATGCAGCACAACGTGCCGCTCTGGCTGCTTGCCAATATGCAGCTGATAACGGTCTGAAAATCTGTGTCTGGGTTCTGGATCGTCATGGCAACCCTTTGGCGATGCAACGCATTAATAACGCTCCAATGCCTTCCACAGAGATAGCGCGTGGTAAGGCTTTTACCGCTGTCAGTTTTGGTTTCGGTACTCACCTGTGGCAGGAACGTCTTGCAGACAAACCTCACCTCCTCAGTGGGCTCAATGTTCAGGAAGGCGTTGTAATGTTTGGTGGCGGTCTTCCTATCGAAATCGATGGCGAACGTGTTGGCGCTATTGGTGTATCCGGTGCGAGTGAAGCACAAGATCAGGAATGTGCCCAAGCGGGCATCAACGCGCTTACTGCGAGTAAATAAGTCCATTGATGGATAACAGCAAACCCTTACCCCCCATTGCCTATTTCACCATCATGTCGATGGTGAGCCCTATTGCGCTGAATATTCTTCTACCAGCCCTTCCTGACGTAGCAGCTGGTCTGAACGTGACCACTGCGGAAGTACAGCTCAGCCTGACCTTATACCTGTTCTCCCTGGCAATTGGTCAGCTGATCTGTGGCCCATTGGCAGACCGATTTGGTCGCCGCCCTATTCTGCTTATAGGGATAGCAATCCATTTTATAGGCTGCTTACTTGGTGCTTTTGCTGATGATCTAAGCTCTTTGCTTGTTGCTCGTGTGCTGCAGGCGTTTGGTGGTTGTACCGGTATGGTACTGGCACGCACCATAATGCTGGATAGATATAGCCGGGATCAGGCTGCCGGTAAGATTGGCTACATTACCCTGTCGATTGCCATCTCCCAGGCTATTGCGCCAACCCTCGGTGGACACATCAACCTTCAGTTAGGTTGGCAATACCTATTCCACTTTTCACTACTGCTGAGCACAGTTTCCTGGTTGATCGTACTGTTTATGATCCCTGAAACAGCAACAAATAAAACTGACAGCTTACGCATAGACCGGGTACTCAAACAGTACTGGCAAGTCATCAAAGCGCCAAACTATTTAGGCTATGCGCTCTCAACTACTTTTATCTCCTGTGCCTTCTATCTGTTTATTGGTTCTGTTCCTTATATCGTGGATCAGGAAATGGGCGGTAGCTCAGCTGATTTCGGTAACTGGTTCCTGTTTGTCTCACTGGGTTTTATGTTTGGCAGCTTTAATGCAGCTAAGCTCTCTGCCAAGCTAGGTACTCACAGAATGATTACTCTGGGCCACTCTCTTTCTATGGCTGGCGCACTGATCATGCTAATCACTGTGTATAACGTTGGCGTGACTTACCTGACTATCTTTCTACCGATGGCGCTATTCACTATCGGCCGAGGTTTTAGCCAACCTAACAGCCAGTCAGCAGGTATCAGCTGTAGCAAAAGCTCGCCCAGCACGGCATCCGGCCTCATGGGCTTTGTTCAGCTGCTCACAGGCGCATTAGTCGCTCAAATGACACCCGCATTACTATCCGCTGGCTCTATCTGGATTATTTTGGTTCTGGTGCTCTGCCCAATACTTGCCTTTGCGGCCTATTTCACAACAAGCAGACAATAAAAAACCCGTCAGGTTTAACCTGACGGGTTCTATATTTACTCAGTTTATAGCTTGTTACTTCTGCTCAATCATAAAGAAATCAAAGAACTTAGTCAGTTCTTCGTGAGCTGTAACCGGCAAGATAGTAGCAATATGCTGGTCTGGTCTTACAACCACCACACAGCCCGCTGAACGATCGATGCCACGCAGGTCATAGATGTCATTGCCTTCTTCAGCATGGAATACTTTTTCGTAATCACGCAGCCCGTACTTACCTTTTGCTGGCCACAAGTAGCCTTGTAGGTCATGCATCTCCAGATCCTGTTGCTGGAAAACAGCATAGGTATCAAAGACTGAGTCAATGTCGGTGCCAGTTGGTGTGTATTTTTGCACAGGTGAAGCCGCATCATTGGCTAAAAAGTCGATGAATTTATAAGCCTCTGATGACGGATCAGTCGGGTTTTGCTTGTCACCAAACAGGAATATACGCCAGCGACCATCAGCTTTTACCAGATGCCCCAAATGCTGACTTCTGCCATCCGCTACACGGGTAGCTTCTGCTGAGTGGAAACGTTGACCAATCTTATAACCCGTAGCAAGCTCTTGGTTCTCCTGGCCGGTACAGATGTAGGATGGGTAGTACTCAATTGAAGTTCCGGATACAAAACCGCTTTGGCGTTTCATAAAGGCTTCAATTTTAGCCGTATCAATTTTTGCCTGCTCAGAATCATCACCCGCAGTAGGTCGGGTAGCGACCAGCTTAGACAACTCACGGTCGGCATCAATCAACTGCTGGGCAACTTTACGTCGTTCAGTACAATAGGTGCTCAGCAGCTTAGAATCACATCTGCCCTGCAGAACTGCAGCCATCTTCCAGCCCAGATTAAAAGTATCTGGCAAAGAAGTGTTCAAACCCCAACCGCCCTTAGGGCTGTGTGTATGGCAGGCATCACCCGCAACAAATGCACGAGGAATAACATCCTCAGAGCTACCCAATGGACGGTTATCAAAGCGCTGAGCAATACGCTGCCCAACCTCATAGATTGACCACCAAGCGACCTCTTTCACATCCAGTGTGTAGGGGTGAAAGATCTTCTGCGCTTTAGCAATAAGATCTTTTTCGGTTAGTTTCACATCCGATGCACGCTTGTCTTTTCCAAGCAGATCAAGCTCAACATAAAAACGACACAGATAGCCGCCTTCACGTGGGATGGTCATGACCGCACCATGATCTTTCGACTGAATAAAGCTCTTAACACGGATATCCGGGAAGTCTGTATTCAACAGAATATCCATAACACCCCAGGCTTTATTCGCCGAATCACCTTCTAGTGGAATATCCATGCTTCGACGAACATTACTTCTGGCACCATCACAACCTACGATGAAACGCGCTTTAACCGTTTCGACTTTGCCTGCACCGGCATCATCGGTTCTTTTAAAGGTTGCCGTAATTGGATGAGCCTGAAGGTCCTGAGTCAGCTCTTCGTCTATTTTCATCTCAAGCATTTCACGGCTGTATTGAGGCGTGAGGTGAGTAACTGTTCTTTCCATGCCATCAACCAGCAATTCATGCAGACGAGCCTGGTTAACAATTCCATGAGTAAACTCGGAAAGTCCTGCCCTGGCATCTGGGATTTTGTGCGTACGCTTAATCTTCTCAGGGTTCTCAGAGTCTGGTTCCCAGAATGTATTCTGCTTCAGCTGGTAGGTCTCTTTAACCACCATCTCGCTGCTGTTGAAGGCTTCCATAATCTCCATGGTACGGCAGGAAATACCATCCGCACGTCCAAAGAGCAAAGGACCAGGGGCCATATCAACAATGCATGTCTTAATATCTGGGAACTCAGATAACTGCCGTGCCATTGTCAGTCCTGCAGGACCTGTACCGATGATCAGAACATCCACTTCATTTGGTAGATCCACAATCGGCGGTTCAGGATAAGGCTCGCGAGCCTCATCAGGGATCTCATAGTTACCGGGTTTAAACCCATTCAGATGATATTGCATGACACGGTACTCCTAGCTGACGGCCCTAACTTCGGCGCTCATATCAGTAGTTAATATATTAAACTATTAGTTAACATATTAACGTATTTATCAAAAAGTGCTAGCCAATCAGGGGCGATTATTAGCTACTATTACTCATACTTTGGTAACAATAAATTTAGTGTGGAAATATAGAATTACCACTGTATATCTAACAGTCTAGCCTAGGGAACCTGCGAACAAGTACCTGCGATTTCTGCAAGAGCCTGCCGTGCGCAAATTCTAGGCGCAATCTGCCGCTAATGGCCGTAGCCCTTAGCAAGGTTGCAACAACGAAGTTGTGTGCGGCAGGCCTTGCCCTGCGGGGCTTGCAGTTTGATACGCACTCTGCGTTTTCGCTTTTTGTAAGGTCCAGACATTACTGCAAAGCGTTGCCTTGATTACACATCAAACTGAAAGCCAGAAGTTAGCATGGACTTATTCGTAGGCTCCCTAGAAAAGAAAAAAGGCTGATAACCTGAGTTATCAGCCTTTTGTCCCCCCCACTGAAACACTATTTTTTCAATGGTACGATCAATACAGGACGCTTCGAGTGGTTCATAACTTTAGTTGCTGTAGAACCCATTAATGCGTGACCAAGGCCTGTGTGTGGACGAGTACCCATCACAATTACGTCTGCATCAATTTCATCAGCTACATCAACAATAACCTTCCACGGTTTGCCTTCGCGAATGATGGAACTAACCTGCTCTTCGTTCAACATATCCAGTTCTTCAACTTCCTCTTTAAAGAACTTATCGATACGACCTTCAAGCTTACTTTTCAGGTTATTCAGGCTTTCTTCGTACATCTCCTGCATACCGTCTGCTTTTAATACAGACTGCAAAGCCATGTTGTCCTGATGTTCATTTTCCAGTACATGCAGGTAAGTAATCTGGGCATCGTAGTGACCACACAGGCTTACTGCTGCACGGAAGGCTGGGCGTGAACCCTTTTCAATATCTGAAGCGTAAAGAATCTTTTTAACGCCTGGAATCATTTTTCACCTCACTCGGATACGAGTAGATATAAAAAAGGCAGGCTCGAAGAGCCTGCCCTATTGTCAGCTTCTGTACAGAATTTCTGGTAGGAAGAGAGATATAGCCGGGATCAGCGTGATCAACGCCAGGCGGATAATATCTGCACACCAGAATGGGGTTACACCCTTGAAGATGGTACTCGCTTTCACGTCGCGCAGTACCGCACTGAGCACGAACACGTTCATCCCCACTGGTGGTGTGATCAGACTGATCTCAGTTACCACTACCACTACGATACCGAACCACACCAGATCAAAACCAAGGCTATGCACCAGTGGGAAGAAGATCGGCACAGTCAACAGCAGCATCGACAGACTCTCAAACACCATACCTAGTACGATGTAGATCGCCAGAATCACCAGGATAACTACCATCGGTGATACTTCCAGACCCTGAACGAAAGCCAGAAGATCTGCTGGAAGACCCGCACGGTTGATGAAGTTGGAGAAAATCAGTGCACCAATTACCACACCAAACAACATTGTTGTGGTACGAGCAGTGTCAGTCAGAATCTCGAACAGGCTACCCATAGTCAGGCTCTTACGCGCCAGTGCGATAAAGAACGCACCACCGGCACCAATGCCCGCTGCTTCTGTCGGCGTGAAAACACCCAGATAGATACCACCCATTACAATGGTAAACAGGATCAGTACACCCCAAACACCGTTCAGTGCTTTTAGACGTTCGCCCCAGCCTAGTTTCTCACCACATGGGCCCGCTTCAGGATCACGCCATACCACGTAACGTACTGCGAACAGGTACAACAAAATACCCAGGAAGCCTGGAATAAAGCCTGCCGCAAACAACTCACGAATACTGGTTTCGGTCAGCAGACCGTAAATCACCAGAATTACGCTTGGTGGAATCAAAATACCCAGAGTACCACCGGCTGCAATAGATGCAGTCGCCAGTGAATCAGAGTAACCGTACTTACGCATTGGAGGCATAGCTACTTTTGCCATAGTCGCAGAAGTCGCCAGGCTGGAACCACAGATTGCGGAGAAACCACCACAAGCTACAACTGTAGCCATGGAGAGACCGCCTTTCTTGTGGCCCAAAAATGCATTAGAAGCACGGTAAAGTTCTTGTGATAACCCGGATTTTGTTACCAGGTTACCCATCAAGATGAATAATGGAATCACGGACAAGCTGTATTCCTGTGCTGTATCGATGACACGTTTCGATGCCATAGATAGAGCCCCGTTCCAGCGGAAGTCCATAAAGTTATCAAAGCTCAGGCCCTGCATATATGCGAAACCAAAGAAGCCAACCAGACCCATCGCAAATGCAATTGGTACACGTACCACTACGATGATCAGCAGCAGAATCGCAAAGCCTGTTAATGCAGTAATCATTCTGAAAATACCTGTTGAGTTTATTCAGTCCACACGATTAATCGTGAGACTTAAACAGCAGTCGATACACGCCATAAGTAATCATGGCACCTGCGGTTACCCAGCTCATAATGGCAATATATTCAACGATATATGCCACGGGCATCTGAAGATATTCCGTTACCTCACCGCGGCGGTGAGATCGAGCTGCCAGTTCATAAATGCGGACAGCCAGAAAATAAAGTGATGTTGACATCAAAAATGCGGACAGCAGACCAAGAACTTTGATCACTGTACTACCCATCATTTTATCCAGGATATCAACAACGACATGGCCTCCACGCCAGGTCACTAATGGTAATTCAGCAAATACGAGGATCGCGATCCCCATCTCTGTCAGTTCGGTTGCACCGTCGACAGCGTTATCCAGAAAGTACCGACCAAATACATCTGCACAGGTCAGTGCCATCAGGAAGAAAAGTGTTAAGGCAGCAATCAACTCAAGAAAAAAGGCCAGCCATGCGACTGGCCCTTTCTCTTCGTAGTGCGCTGTAATCCAGGCACTCAAAGCCATAAAAGACTCCTACTTACATGCTTTATCAGATGTAAGTCTTACTTGTAGTTACGAGCAATTTCACGAAGTTCAGCCAGTGCAGCTTTTGCATCTACACCGCGATCTTCAACAGACTTCAGGAATGCTTCATCCATACCTTTAGTCAGAGCAACAAACTCATTAGCCAGTGCATCACCTTCTTTAACCATAGTGATGTTTACACCGTCAGCCTGAGCTGCTTCAAGACCTGCAGCATCACCTGCGTCCCAAGCTTTACCTGCCATTGCAGACAGTTTCTCACCAGATACAGCCATGATCGCTTCACGATCTTTCGCATCCAGGTCAGCCAGGAAGTCTGGGTTCATGAACATTGCGAAACTACCCAGGTACATACCACCTGGCAGTGCAATAACGTTTTTAGCAACTTCTTTCAGACGCAGAGACTTCTGCTCACCCATTGGGATGAATACACCGTCAATAACGCCCTGCTGCATCATTTCGTATACTTTAGGCGCTGGAGCACCTACAGCAGTAACGCCCATGCGGTGACCGATTTCACCCTGAACACCACCACCTAGACGAATTTTCTTGCCTTTCAGATCTGCCAGAGAGCTAACAGGGTTAGCCATGTGGATCTGACCTGGGCCGTGTGTGAACAGGCCAATCAGTTCCAGTCCATCGTGCTCGTTCGCTTTAGCGAAGTATTTGTTGTGTACACGCCAGTGAGCAACAGATGCAGCTTCAGCGCTGGAACCCAGTAGTGGCTGTTCTACCGCCTGAGTCAGCTTAAAGCGACCTGGTACATAACCGTGGTAGCTGAAAGATGCGTCTACTACGCCATCTTCTACCAGTTCATACATCGTTTTTGGATGGCCCATGCCATACTCAACTGCAACCTTTACACGGCCTTCAGTTGCTTCTTCAACCCATTTTGACCAAGTTGGCCATACTACGGCATTCTGTGGGTGCGTTGGTGGCAGCCAGCTAGCTACACGCAGAGTAGTTTCTGCGGCAACCTGACCGGCCATAGTTGCGCCCAAAAGACCAATAGCAAGAACTTTCTTTAGATTCATTATTGTTTCCTCTATTTAACCGTTTTTATTGTTTTAAGCTAAATACACTAACCATCTGCAGATAACCTTATTTTATATATGGTTTATCTACTGGCTCATACCCTTTTGCTTCAACTCATCCCTTCTGACACCAGCCCCTTCAAATTCCAGCTAAGTAGAGATGAGAGAGAAACCATTGCCAATTAGTTAAAGTATTAACTAAAAGGATTTTTTATCAAGTATTTTTCGAAAAAAATACCAGTTTTTTATTATAAACTGACACTATATTAAACAACAATACAATTTTTTAGTATCACTTTCTTTAATCAACCTTTGCCAAAGGGCCCATATCTCATGATCGACATATGCCTTTAGTCTAAAAGACCGCATAAGTGATACACAACAATCATAAATCAAACCACTTTAAGTAACACGTCATACTTTTAGCTACACTCCTTATAAATAAGGAACACTTGCTCAACTACATATATATCAAACAGTTACAGTGGATTGACTGGCATTTCTTAATACAACCTATAAAAATGTATTTAAAATACCTTTCAGATTGTTGAGTACGGCTATTTAACCCTGTTCTTTCATCTTGGCGATTTTTTCATGAATATTATTCTTGCGATAATTACGCTCTGGATGTAACTCGATCATCTCAAAGCCAATACTCATGTAACGCTTTTCAAAGGCTGGCTGTAACGCTTCGGTAAAGGTTTCAAATACCTTATCTGAAGCAGCCTTGAGAACCTCAGGCTCACGCCCAGATCCCACTTTTGCAGTCAAATGCACAAAGGTGTTGTCTGGATCACCTTCACCAATGCGGTAATGTTCACAGCGGATCGCACGGGTACGGATACCACCGATTGGAAATACACCGGTAGCTATCGCCGTTTCATTCAGCTTTTCGAACAATGCAGGGATATCCAGATCGTCATCAAGGTTCGCTGAATATTCCATAATGAAATGTGGCATAGGATCTCTCCTTTGCAGAATCTATATCGACAGTTAAAAAGCCGTGGCTTGAACAAACACTGAACAAACCACGGAACGCACTATCGAGCAGTATTATTAACGGCCCAGCACAGGAACACGGTGAGTATCATGAGCGATACAAACGTTCTTAGTTTCCATATAGAAATCGAAGCTCCAGTCACCGCCGTCACGACCGATACCAGACATCTTCACACCACCGAATGGTGAAGGCAGGTTACGGTTGTTTTCAGAGTTAACCCACAGCATGCCGGCTTCTACTTTGTCAGCCATACGCATTGCGCGGCCTGTGTTAGCAGTCCAGATGTAACCAGCCAGACCGTAAATAGTCTCGTTAGCCAGTTTTACAGCTTCTTCTTCAGTTTCGAATTCGATTGCCGTCAGCACAGGACCAAAGATCTCTTCCTGAGCGATACGCATATCGTTCTTCGCATCTACAAACAGTGTTGGCGTTACAAAGTTACCTGGGCCCATCTCATCACGCAGAGACTTACCACCCACAGCGATCGTTGCACCATCTTCTTTAGCAATATCGAAGTAGCTTGTTACTTTGTCATAATGACCCGTGTGAACCAGTGGACCAACTTCAGTTGCTGGATCAAGCGGATGACCCACTTTGATGTTGGCAACACGCTCTTTCAGAGCTGCCAGGAACTTGTCCTTGATACCGCTCTGTACCAGCAGACGGCTGGAGCTTGTGCAACGCTGACCGTTCAGGCTGTAGATCATGAAAGTAACCGCATCCAGAGCACGGTCGAAGTCAGCATCGTCAAATACGATAACCGGGTTCTTACCACCCAGCTCTAGGTGTAAACGTTTCAGTGTCTGTGCAGTCTGCGCCTGAATCAGCTTACCTGTCGCGGAATCACCTACCAGAGCAACCGCTTTGATTGCAGGGTGTTCTGTCAGTGTTTTACCAGCAACAGCACCAAAGCCGTTAACCATGTTCCAAACACCTTTTGGCAGACCAGCAGCTTCAGCACATTCAGCAAGGATAGATGCTGTCAAAGGGCTCAACTCAGCTGGTTTGTGCACAACAGTACAACCTGCCGCCAGCGCTGGAGCAATTTTCCAGGTAGACAGCATGAATGGCGTATTCCATGGTGTAATAACTGCTACTGGACCGATTGGGTTACGTACTGTGTAGTTAGTGTGCTCAGCCTGATGCAAAGACAGACCGTTGCGTGCTTCTGGCGCCTGATCAGCGAAGAAGCGGAAGTTAGCTGCACCACGTACAGCAGCCTGGCGCATGAAGCGGATCGCCTGACCACAGTCCATGGATTCAACCATTGCGATCTCTTCAGCACGTTTTTCCAGCTCATCACCCAGACGGTGCAGAATCTTACGGCGCTCAGCACCTGGTGTTGCAGCCCAATCTGCTGCCGCAGCTTCTGCAGCTTCACAGGCAGCGTTTACATCAGCTTCTGTAGCTGCAGCAACTTTACCCAGAAAGCTCTGGTCGAATGGCGTCGTGTTATCAAAAGTTTCGCCCTGACCTAGCGTCCACTCACCATTGATGTAGTGGCCCAGTGTATTTTCTTTAAAACGAGCCAGGTAACCTTGCGCTTTAGCGATGTTCTCTTGCAGTTGTTCGCTCATCTTCTCTTCTCTCGCATTTTACCGGCCATTCATACAAACCATGTTATTCATACAAACAAGGAATAAATGGCCGATAGTGGTTATTTATTGATACCTATTCGAATGGATCGAATTAGTATTTATCACCGTAGAATTCCTGCTCAGAAACAATGTATGTTTCCAGAGCACCAATCTTTTCAATTTCACAAACGACTTTGTCGCCCGGCTGCATATCTTTCAGACCTTCAGGCGTACCTGTTGCGATCATGTCACCTGGCTTCAGAGTCATGATCTTACTCAGGTACTCAACCAGGAAAGGTACGTCGAAGATGATGTCTTTAGTTGTGCCATCCTGTGTCAACTCACCGTTTACATGCGTTGTTACACGTAGGTCAGTGATGTCACCAACATCTTCTTTATCGATTACGTAAGGACCAATTGGCAGCAAAGAGTCACGGCTCTTTACGCGCAGGTTTGGACGGTAGTAGTTTTCCAGGTAATCACGGATCGCAAAATCGTTACAAACGGTGTAACCCGCTACGTAATCCATCGCATCTTCACGGGAGATGTTCTTACCTTCTTTGCCGATTACCGCTACCAGCTCACACTCATAGTGCTGGAATTCGATATTGTCAGGACGGTAAGCATTCTGCTTGTGACCTGTCAGGGTGTTAGTACCCTTCAGGAAAACCAGTGGCTCTTTTGGTGGCTCAAACGCCAGCTCACGAGCGTGATCTGCGTAGTTCAAACCCAGCGCAAAAATAGTACCTGGGTTCTCTACCGGACAAAGCCACTCAACGTCTGCTTCATTGATTAGCTGACCGTCCACTTTAGACTTTAATTGACCATTCTCTTCTACAGTAACGTCTAACTCGGAGCCGTTAAAAAGTACGCGTGCGTGTTTCATGTTGTTAGCTCCTCTTATTGACCCATCTGGTTATTCAGTGCCACTACACCAGCGATTTCAGAGGTAACCTTGTCACCTTTGTTCACTGGCGCGCGATCTCCAGGGAAAGCAACCGCAATCACTTCACCCGGCTGCAGAGTCATGATGTAGGAGATAGTGCTAATCAACTCAGCAACACCACGTACCGTACGAGAAAGAGGCATTTCGTTAACCACTTCACCGTTTACTTTAGTTACAACGGCCAGCGCTTGTGGATCAGCAACGTCAGAAGCAGGTACAACAGTTGCACCAATTGGAGCTGTCCCGTCCAGGCACTTACCTTTGATATCTGGGCGGTAGTAGCTTTTCTCTGGTAGAGAGAAATCATGAACCAGTGTGTAACCACCAACATAGTCCAGCGCTTCTTCAGGGCTTACACGGCAGCATTCTTTACCGAATACAACTGCCAGAGAGGCACCAACAACCATGCTGTCAGCATCAGCAGCCCACTCAACCTCTGCACCATCAGTGCTCCAGGTATTGTGTGGTTTGAAGTACAAAACTGGCTGTGTTGGCGCACTTTTATAAGGCGCTTCATTGAACTCAGCCTGCATCGCTTCGAACTGATCGGAATCGTTCAGTGCAACACAAACCAACTTACCTTTAACGATTGGATTGTTTGTCATAACTATTACCTAAAATTAATATCCGCTAGAACCCGTAGAATCAGACTTGTTCTCGCCGGATTTGAAACTTTCTGCCAACTGTTTCGCTGCATTACTCAGCAGCAATGTGTCTACGCCAATACCAACAAACTTGGCACCTTTCTCAACGTAGTTATGCGCTTTGGCAGGATTGATACAGAGCAGACCACCCGCCTTGCCCGCATCGTTAATAATCTTCAGACCGTTCTCGATCGCAGCAACAACTTCCGGGTGATCCGGGTTGCCGATATGCCCCATAGAAGCGGACAGATCTGATGGACCGATAAATACAGCGTCGACACCTTCAACTGCTGCGATCTCTTCCAGATTCTCCATCGCTGTAACCGTTTCAGCTTGAACAATCAGGCAGATCTCATCATTAGCTTTCTGCAGGTAACCCGGAATACGATTCCAGTTCGCAGCACGTGCCAAAGAACTACCCAGACCACGGATACCCTGTGGCGGATACTTAACCGCTTTCACCAACTCACGTGCCTGTTCTGCGGTATCACACATAGGTACCAACAGAGTCTGCGCGCCAATATCCAACAGACGTTTCAGCAGTGCAGTACGTCCCTCTTCCGGACGAACAATCGCAGGCACTCCGTATGGGGCAATCGCCTGCAAGTGACGCATGGTTGAGTCCAGTTCAAAAGGTGCGTGCTCACTGTCGATTAACAGCCAGTCAAAACCTGAACCTGCCAAGATCTCGGCACAGGTCGCATCGGGTAGGCCAAGCCATAAGCCCCACTGAGTTTCATCACCCTGCAGTGCTTTTTTGAATTTATTTACCGGAAGTTCCATAACCACCTTCTTTATCTAAAACTGATCTAAAGCCTGATTAAACAAACTTCACAGAGATACCACCCAGTGGGCCGTAGTCTGCGTGGATTGTGTCACCCGCTTTTACTGGAACTGGACGCGTGAATGAACCCGCCAGAATTACCTGACCCGGCTCCAATGCAACACCATGTGGAGCAAAACGCTTGCATACCCAGCAGATGCCATTCGCAGGATGACCCAGAACACCTGCGGCAATTCCGGTTTCTTCAATCTGGCCATTCAGGTATAGCAGAGATCCAGCCCAACGCAGGTCCATATCCATCGGCTTGATCGGACGACCGCCCAGGATGATGCCGGCATTCGCAGCATTGTCAGAAATTGTGTCCAGAACTTTACGGGTGTAACCGGTCTCAGGATCGGTACGGTGGCAACGAGCAGCGATCAGTTCCAGAGCAGGAATTACATAATCGGTAGCATTAAGTACGTCGAAGATAGTGACATTCTCACCTTCCAGACGATCTTTAAGCACAAATGCCAGTTCAACTTCGATACGTGGATCAAGGAAGTCGGATGCTTTAATCTCAGCACCGTCATCAAAAAACATATCATCCAGCAGCACACCGTAGTCTGGCTGATCGATGTTTACCGCCATCTGCATAGCACGAGAAGTCAGACCGATTTTGTAACCACGAACCTGAGCGCCTGCAGCTTTTTTCTGATCTACCCAACACTTCTGGATTTTGTACGCTTCATCCATAGTCATGTCTGGGTACTCAAGTGTCAGGGCTGGAATCTGCTGACGCTCATTTTCAGCCTTGTACAGACGATCGGCTGCGTTTTTAATCTGCTCCGGAGTTAACATAAAAACCCTCAATTCTTATTCTGACGCGCTGTTCTGCGTCCTGTATTTAATCCGTTTCTTGTACTTACGACTGGAACATAAGTAACATGTTAACTACAATATACTTAATATATTAATGAATTTCCAGCCCAATTTTTCAATGATTGATATTATTGGTTACATTCCCTCTTTTTCAGGTGTCTGATGAACAGCCAGAGTCTAAGTAAATCCGTTATAACCTATTGGCCAGGAAGGAAAATATCAGGTCCATTACTTTTAATGATGTGGGCCGTAGCACTTAGTAGTTTTCTTTTTTCTCTACCTCTAATCCCACTGGCAACAACGCTTGGCTGGATATATGTACTGATAGAGCTGCCCCGTTTAGCAGCAAAACAGCGCCCCCTTATCCTAATTCTTGCAGGGGCTGGTTTTGTGTTTTCCATCCTCGCCTGGAGCTTTGGTTCTGAAGCGACGTTATTAGAGTTACTGGATGAACATCTGAAGCTTGCCATGCTTCTGACAGCTATCACCTTTATTGGCATGGCAATCAAACCGCAAGCCAGCCAAACCAGTACTGGCCTAAAGAGCTTTCTCAGTACTTTTTTAGGTATGCATTTCTTCTCTTCAGTGGCGAACTTCTCGGCCATACCCGTTGTAGGGGATCAGTTAAAGAAAAATGGAACAGTGGATCGTTTATCACAGAGCATTCTGGCCCGTGGGTTTAGCTTCTCCGTATTGTGGTCACCTTTCCTTAGTATCACCCCGTTGGTCCTGGAGCAGGTGCCCGGTGCCGAAGTTAAGAACCTATACCCTTTTGCTATCCCACTGGCTGCGGCAGGTTTGATCTTTACAATTCTGGAAGCCCGCTTCCGCTATAAAAGCCGCTTCAATAACTATCAAGGTTACCCGATGAAGCTGGCCACACTGCATTTACCAATCATGCTTATTGCTAGTGTCCTGCTTCTTACTTGGTTATTCCCTGGCACATCCACAGTGGTATTGGTATCTATCGTGGCCGTGTTAATTCCTCTTGCGCTAGTCGGCACCCAGAAAGGAATGACAACCTGTGGAGAGCTGCTGCATAAACATATATTTGAACGCCTGAGTGATAGCCGAACAGAAATCTCGCTATTTCTCAGCGCGGGCCTGCTGGCTGCCGGGGTCAAAGCCTGCATCAGCGTGGGCCTGATTGGACTGCCATTTACGGAAACCAATGCAACAGTAGCCTCGATTAGCCTTCTGGCAATCATTGTTATTGCCTCTCTGGGTATAAATCAGCTGGCAGTGGTTGCCATATTTGCGGGACTTCTGGCTGATGTCACAACCACACCTACGATAATGGGGGTGGCTTATATCTATGCTACAGCGCTGTCTATGTACACCAGTGTATTCAGTGGCACAAATATGATTCTACGCGCTCGTTACAGCTGTCGTAGCAAAGCAATTCTTCGTAATCAGCTACCTTTCACACTGGTAATGATTATTGTAGGGATCGGCATGCTGTATCTGATGGAGTATCTGGGCGTTAAATAAGCTTTACTGTGCTGGGGACAGGTTTAAACCTGTCCCCACAATAAATTCTCAGTTGCCAGAACCTCAGTAATTGATTAGTTTAAGCGCCATAGTTTCCCCAGTGGGGTGCTGAATTATAGTTAACATATTAATAAAGAGACGGTTAGCATGATAAAGGTTTACGGCAGCGTGTTTTCACGCGCGAGCATGGTGATGTGTGTTCTGGAAACACTAAACCTGGAATATGAATACATCCCATACCTGCCAAAAGGCAAAGAGATTAAACAGGATGAATTCCTGGCGCTTAACCCAAATGGCAAGGTACCGGCACTGGTTGATGGCGATCTGGTTTTGTGGGAAACACAGGCGATTCTTGTGTACCTGGTTGATAAATACGGTGACGGGGCACTATGGGCTAATACAGCCGAAGAGCGTGCGGACATCCTGCGCTGGTCTCTTTTTGTCAGTAATCAGCTGGAGCTTTTTGCTCTGGACCTGTTTCTTCAGAACAAGTTCGTACCAGAAGAGCTACGTGATGAAGCAATTATTCTGCGTGCACAAGCTGAACTGGATAAACACCTACCAGTACTAAACAATCATCTGGAAGGTCGTGAGTTTGTTTCAGGCACTGAGCGCACCATCGCTGATATCCACGGCGCAACCATTCTTTCCTGGGCGAAACTGGTTGGTTATAACTTCAAGCAGTTCCCTAATGTTGATGCCTGGATCAAAAGCCAGATCAAATCTGTAGCGCAACAGAAAGTGAACGCTAAAGCCTAATCTGGTTATTAGCTAATTGCGAATAGAGGGGACAGGTTTAAACCTGTCTCCACACTTAAACCCGACCTCTGCCACTCTGCGGATGCCTGTATATATGCCAACGAGCATCACGGAAGTTTACCTCTTCCTCCAGAACAGCCCCCACCGCTTTCGCCAGAGCTATAGACGGTTTATTTTCTGAATGAATAAAACTGATCAGCGGTGTTTCTGGCAGATATTCTAGTCCAACCTGCTGTACTGCTTTCGCTGCTTCACTGGCATAACCCTGCCCCCAATAATCAGGACAGAGTGCCCATTTTATCTCCGGCTCAGGCCAGTCGTTCGGGTACCAGAATCCCGATATCCCAATAACTGTGCCAGTTTCTTTCTCTTCAAGCGCGTAAGGCCCATAGCCACGTAATACCCAGTGACCCAGCATGCTACTCATTGCGCGCCAGGTATCACCTTCACTAAACACTCGCCGAACCGTGTATTTAGTTGCCTGCTCTGAGGAGTAATAATGATGTAGATCGGACCAGTCACTGTCTTTGAACTGACGTAATAACAACCTTTCCGTTTCAATCTGCTCCGGTACCAGAAACTTCATTTGTATCTCCATTTACATCACTTATCGCAATTTATACATAAAATAGGGCATAAAAAAGGGCACAAAAAAGGGAGGCGCCGTTAGGAGCCTCCCAAAAGAGCACATTTAAAGTGAGCCTTTATATGCGCGGAGTGACTTACGACCATAAGTCCATGATCAGGCGTTCAGTCCACCCATGCAGATGTATTTGGTTTCAAGGTAGTCATCCAAACCATATTTAGAACCTTCACGGCCCTGTCCGGATTCTTTAACACCACCAAATGGGATAACTTCCGAGCTGATCGCTGTTTCATTAACACCGACCATGCCGTACTCAATACCTTCAGATACGCGCCAGATGCGACCCAGGTTCTCAGTGTAAACATAGGATGCCAGACCAAACTCTGTATCGTTCGCCATGGCAATCGCTTCCTCTTCAGTGCTGAACTTGAAGACCGGCGCCACAGGGCCGAAGATCTCCTCACCGAAGATACTCATTGAATCATTTACGTTAGTCAGAACAGTAGGCTCGTAGAAGCAGTTACCCAGATCAGATGGTTTACCACCCGTTACCACTTCTGCACCCTGAGATACTGCGTTCTGTACAATAGCATCGATATCAGACAACGCTTTCTTTGATACCACAGGACCATGTGTTGAATCAGCATCAAAGCCGTTACCGATTTTGAACTCTTTTACAGCAGCTGAGAACTTTTCAACAAACTCATCGTATACACCTTCCTGAACCAACAAGCGGTTAGCACAGATGCAGGTCTGACCTGAGTTACGATATTTAGAAACCAGAGCACCTTTAACTGCCAGATCGATATCTGCATCATCAAATACGATTACCGGCGCATTACCACCCAGTTCCATAGACGTACGCTTAACCGTATCTGCACACTGCTTCATCAGAAGCTTGCCGATTGGTGTAGAACCTGTGAAAGTCAGTTTCTTCACCTTAGGGTTAGAGGTCATCTCACCACCCACTTTGGATGCAGATGCACTTGGTAGCACACTAAACATACCCGCTGGTACACCAGCACGTTTCGCCAGTTCAACCAGCGCCAATGCAGACAATGGCGTTTCAGCAGCTGGTTTCAAAATAATTGAACAACCCGCCGCCAGTGCTGGCGCAGCCTTACGCGTAATCATCGCATTAGGGAAGTTCCAAGGCGTGATCGCAGCAACAACCCCGACTGGCTGTTTAATTACGATACTGCGACGATCACCTGGAGACGGCAGAACATCACCATAAATGCGCTTACCTTCTTCAGCAAACCACTTTAGGTAGGAAGCGCCATACATCACTTCACCTTTAGATTCGAACAGAGGCTTGCCCTGTTCTGCAGTCATAATCGCAGCCAGATCATCGATATTTTCCAGAATTAGTGCGTGCCAGCTTTCCAGAATTTCAGAGCGCGCAGCTGGAGCTAGTTTTTTCCACTCTTTCATTGCCGCTTCTGCAAAATCGATTGCACGCGCTGTTTCCGCCTGACCAACACTGGATACCTCTGCCAGAACCTCACCCGTTGCCGGGTTCAGGACCGGAAAGGACTCACCCGAGTCACCATCAACCCACTCACCATTAATAAATGCCTGTGTCTGTAACAGACTGGAATCTTTCAACTGTAGTTTCATAGTTATCTCTACTCTCCAAGCGGGTCAGAAACAGTTCGACCAATTAATACTTAGACTACACTATTGGAATTTAGTTAACAAGTTAAGTATTTTCAAAATTGATAAAATAAAAGTGATAAAGCTACTGAACTCCCAGCAGCCAGATCACCAGATTTATAGTAATAAAAGCTAGAATCGTTGTAGGTAACAAGACTGCGGAGCACAAACCACCGTAGTTATAACGCATGCCTATGACTGCATAGATACTAAACATCGGCATACATGCCAGAATAACCGCAACCTGCTGGAACAACTCAGGCATTGGCGGGAACAGCAGAATCATAACGAACACAGCAAGCGGGTGGATGATCAACTTACCAAACACGATAGAGGAGATATCTGTCATCATCCCTTTTGGCTGCAAGCCAACCAACATACCCCCGATGGCAAACAGTGCCACACCGCCCACAGTTACCGACAGCATATCAATTACACGACCGACAAAAGCAGGCGGGTGAAGATCTGCAGCGGTACTCATAATACCCAGTGCGATAGAAACAATGATCGGATTTTTCAGCAGCTGTGGCAGCGACTTAAATAGAGCCTTAAAGAAGTTACTGTCTTTATGCTCTCCGGTATCAGCCAAGGCCAACGTAAGAGGCAGAATAAACAGGTTTTCGATGATCAAAGTCAGCGCGAAAGGTACCAGTGCTGCATCGCCAAACAACTGCATAATAATCGGAAAGCCAATCATCAAGCTGTTTGACATACTGCCCCCCAGACCAAATAACGCACACTGGGTCAGGGGTTTGCCACGTGCTTTTGCCAAGGCAAACATAACACTGAATGCGATCAGCGAACCTAAGCCGAATATCAGTAGATAATCGAAATGCAGAATATCCTGAAAAGAGCGTGAACTCAGTGCCTTGAACATCGCTGCAGGCAAGCCAAAATTCACCACAAACCAAGCTAGCGTACGTACATTGTCTTTTTGCAAAAAGCCAAAACGAACCGTTAAGAAACCCATTGCAATCAGAATAAAAGTCGGACTGGTCAGGGATAAAATATAGGTTATATCTTGCATAGAATTGAGATCACTAAATGGGCCGAGGGTTGCTTAGGACAACTCTTGTTTATTGATATTTAGTTAATATATTAACTTATTTTCTAATAATCAACATCTCATTTCCTCTAAAAAAGACACAAAAAAACCGCGACAAGCGCGGTTTTTTTATCTAGGCCTGGAATTAAACCATTGTTGGATCTGCTTCCATACCCATGATAGAGCGGCCCAGAATCTGCTTACATACATCATAGTCAGTGTAAGCATGCGCTGCAGTCATGTTGCAGTCACGCCACAGACGCTGGATCTCATTATCGTGAATCCAAGTAGAGCCACCAGATACTTCGAACAGACGGTTTACAGCTTCACAGCACATTTTGATAGCGTAAGCCTGGTTTGTGCGCCAGTAAGCCAACTCTTCATCCGTTGGGTAACGCTTCTGTTCACCAAACGCTTTATGCTCATCCCAGGTTTTTTCCATAAATGCTCGTGCAGCCTGAACCTGATGAGTAGATTCAGCCAAACGCATCAGTGGTGGAATCTCTTTACCTGAAGCCGCCATAGTGTAAGCACGAGTACGGTTTTTAGTCAGGTTTTTGAATACTTCCAACATACGCTCAGCAATACCCAGAGCCATAGAAGCGAAACCACAAGCAAAGTATGGACGGTAAGGTGTGTAGTAGATATCGCTATCAGGGTACAAACCAAAACCAGAAGAGGCCCCTGTCATCATCCCTTTAGCCGTCTCGATACGGTGCTCAGGAATAAATGTATTCTCATTAATACGCAAAGTCTTAGTACCAGAAGGCTTCATACCTGCTGAATACCAGTCATCAATAATTTCATAATCAGAGCTTGGTACAACACCAAAGCAGTAATCTTTTGCGCCGGTTTCCTTGTTATCACGCAAGAAACCTAGAATCGCCCACTCTGCGTGGTCACAACCGGAGCTCCATTTCATATCACCATTAAAGATCACACCACCTTCGCACTCTTCCACCTTACCGAATGGTGCAATAGAGCTACTTGCTGTCGCATCTACATCTTCACCCCAGAACTCATCCTGAGCCTGCTTCGAGAACATAGCCATCTGATGACTGTGCGTGATCAGCAAACTAAATGCCCAAGCAGTACCGCCACAAGCACCTGCTAATGCAGCAATACAGTCAGTCACTTCAGGAAGTGAAAGCTCCAGACCACCGTATGCTTTTGGCTGCAGTGCACGGTGCAGCTTAATTGACTTAAGAAGACGGATGTTCTCATCTGGAACTCGACGAAGTTGCTCCGCTTCAACTGCATTAGCAGCAATTGCAGGAAGAATTTCTTTCAGCTGATCGAGCATTGGATTTGGTCTTTCCATCATTCATTACCTTCGTCTTTTTTGTTTTGTTCAGACAGTTACCAGGAATATTTATGGACATGGCCCGGCTGACTGCCTCAGTAATGACTACATTATTGTTGTGATTTAGCCGCTTTAAAATGGATCTTTCACAGGCTTTATTGTACTTTTGAAAGTTAATATATGAAGTAATATGAAGAATCACTGCCTAAAAAGCACACAAAAATAAACATAAGCCATTGATTTATATAAGCAGTGTTTTTCTAGTTACTATATTAGCTGTTCGCATTTGCACAAAGGAAAGAACTTTTTCACAACTAGTTCAAATATTAACTAAACTAATAATACAGTCATCAACATGAATCCTGATATGAGCAGTAACACGACACCTCTGACACAGAATGCCGACTCATCTGAAGATATTCCTAATATCGATATTGGACATGCATATGACCAGCATTATGTAGATGCAGATATACATTACGAGCGCCTGGAAAAGCTGGCAGACTTCTTTGGACGAAATATGCCAGTGCATCATCATGACCGCTTCTATCAGATCCATGTCATTCTTGGCGGTACTGTGCGTGTCCATCTGGACGAAACCAGCTACACCACCGAAGGGCCGATGTTTTTTCTGACACCGCCAACAGTGCCTCATGCTTTTGTCACAGATAATAACGCTAAGGGTCATGTAATAACCGCCAGGCAACAGTTAGTGTGGGAACTTATGGGAGGGATGGTTCCGACCGGCTGGGGCAGCGACAGCTTCATGAACAACCCACTTTGTGTTGCACTCTCACCTGACAAAGATGTGCACGCTGCTCGTATGCTTAACCTGTTAAACCTTATGGCGGGTGAAAGTGATCAAACCTCAATGGAGCACAGCGTTGCATTAAAAGCGCTTCTACAACTAGTACTGATCGATATCTACCGCCTTTCAGATCAAAGTCAGCCCCAGCAGAAAACCCGTAAAGAGGACGTACGGATCTTCCACCGTTTTAACGAGTTAATAGAAAGTCATTACAAGGAACACCTGACTTTATCCCAGTATGCCGAGATGATCAGCGTAACCGAAGCACGCCTTAATGAGATATGCAGGCGCCTGGCTGGACTACCCTCTAAGCGATTAATTATGGACAGGCTGATGCAGGAAGCACGTAGACTTCTCACTTTTTCATCTGCTCCAATCACAGAGATCGGTTACCAACTGGGTTTTAAAGATCCAGCGTATTTTGCTCGTTTCTTCCGCAGAAATGCAGGAAAGACTGCAGGCGAGTATCGAGACTCAAAAAAATAAATTAATAATCAATGAGATAGAAACAATATTATTCAATCCGGCTCATAACCAAGAAGAACAAGAGCTATGAAAAGTACAATTAAAGCAATGAAAAATATATTTAATCAGACCTGCCGGCATCTATAATTAATTAACATGTGAACTTTCTCCGGCTCACAAGACAAGGTATGCCGAGAAACGAGAATAAAAACGAATCATTTACGAAGGTGACACTCCATGTCTCAGACAGAATTCGATGCTAAAGATTTTCGCCGCTCCCTATCTCAGTTCCCTACCGGGGTTACTGTTATTACAACCCTGGATGCGGATG
>NZ_JAAEQH010000261.1 GCF_024231755.1 Neptuniibacter sp. | reverse complement strand
GCCATTCTCACAACTTTTCTTAGGTGTGATTTGAATCAAGAAGTGCCCATTCCCTCAAGCTTGAGCAAGCTTGGCGGTCTTTAAACAGCATCAATGACGATTTTGAGAGTATGATTGATGAATTAACCGGATATGCTGACAGACCTTATCTGACAGCAGAGCCAGTACGGTTCTGTTATTTAACGCTTGGTAATGTTGATTCAGAACAACCTGGTTACTGAGTTAAAATCTGTAGCAGGTAGTCATGATCCCAAGAACACGCTTTGGTTTTGCACTTGACGCCTACCTTGCGCGTTTTGTCCTTTTTGAGCAAGTTTAAGGCTAATCGTCGTAACCGACTAAAATTCTCAGCTGAATGTCCTTTGCGAATACGACAATCGTCTTCTCTAAAGTTGACATCCAAAGACCAGTGCAGCTTGTTTTCAATGGACCAGTGGCCTCGGATCAATGCTAGAAATTCACAAGCAAGAATCCCTTCCAAACTGCTGAGATAGTAATGACGTTCTACAGAGGTATTACCCTGCTGCGTACGAGTCGCTTCAACGCAAATAAAGCACGAAAGCCCCTTCCATTGGCGACGTTCGGAGAACCAATTAATCTCATGGGTAACCCAAATTCGCCGGGTTTCAATACGTCCATGTCCGCCATTAGTGTGTTCATGGAAGTCATAGGCAATGCCCAGACAGTCATCACGAAGCCCCTTTTCAAACAGCAATTTGAGCTCCCCATGTAAAGTGGGATGATTGTCTTTCACCTGCAAGATATAGTCCGCCTCAGCATCGACAATGTTTTCAGTGATCTTCTTTTGGCAACCCATCGCATCGGTAGTGATGATGGCGCCCTTGATATCAAGGAGTTCTAACAGTTTCGGGATTGCCGTTATCTCATTGCTTTTAGCATCAGTGGTGATTTGTCCCAGAACAAGATGATTCTCCTGGCACCAGGCGATAACCATGTGAATAGCCGATTTCTCATTAGCATGGTCAAAGCTGCTTCTGAGGGTCTTTCCGTCAATCGCCACCAGGCGTTTCTTATGTTTTGCCAAGTGAGCGGTCCAGTTTAAGAAGCAGCACTCAAACTGGTCAGGTTTGATCTTGCTAAAGACTCTACCAAAGGTATCGTGGCTGGGAACACCATTGGGTAAGTGTAGAAATGTTTTGAGCCAGTCTTCTTTGCACCGGCCAAATACGGCGACCTCAACCCATCCTTCGGCTCCACAAATGACAGCCAGAATGGCGATTGCCAGCAAATCAGAGAATACATGCTGTATATTATGTCCCACACGAGGGTCTTCCAGTTCGCTAAACCAGCGCAAAAGCCCATCGGGAGTGTTTGCATCCATGTCAAACCTCCTAAATATTGCATATCGATTCGGATATTTATGCAAGAGCTCATTGCAAACTACTCCTGAAAGCTTAAGTGTTTATTCTGGATAGCGCAAGTCGTTTATATGAATTTTCTCCAAAAAATCTACTTGCGATTGCCCTG
>NZ_JAAEQH010000260.1 GCF_024231755.1 Neptuniibacter sp. | reverse complement strand
TGTAACAGACTGAGATCGCGGTTCATGCTGGTCCTTTCAATTGACGTTTTCAATTGCCGCCGGAGGCAGCTTATTTACTGAAAATAAGGGGCGGAATTATACCTGAGATCAGCACTGGGATTAAGTCCTGTTTTTAATGGATATGTTATCGGCAGCGAGGTGAGTAATTTGGAGATATTTCATGGCCGGTCTATGCTAAAAACAGGTTTTCTAACAAACGTTTGTTTTTGGTATTGATTTTATGAACCCTGAAAGGCGTATCTACCCTCGTATCCATGTTGAACTCCCTGCTGAAGTTGAAGCGAGCACAGGTGAAACCGCTGATGTAACAGTGCTTAACCTGAGTGTTGGAGGTTTGTTGGTAGAGGGTGGAGTCGAGCTAGCCGGGCTGAAACCACCGGTAGAAGGTGTGCCACTGGAGTTGAAGCTGCATTTTGGTCTTGGTGATGAGGCGGTCCACTGCCACTGTCGGGTGGTCTATAACCAACGCTTATCGCAGTTTAAGCATCGCTTTGGGCTGACCGTTCTCAGTATGGATCAGTCAGCCATTCAGCATTTACAAGCTTTTATCGAGTCTCGGCTTAAGTAGATCACTTCCCAATTAGGCTCTGATCCAAGCCCTATCCAAGTAAGCCCCTGTCTAAGCCTCTGAAGTCGCTGCTCCCTCATACTCGGTTGGTTTCAGCCCTAGTTTGGCTTTACCGTTTTCAATAATGGTGATCATCGCAGGGACAAACAGCAAGATAAGCACCGTTCCGTATGCCAGACCAAACACAATGGCGGTCGCCATAGGGATCAGGAATTGAGCCTGCAGGGAGGTCTCAAACAGGATAGGAGTCAGGCCCGCAATGGTGGTCAATGAGGTCAGCAAAACTGCACGTAAACGCTGACAAGCTGCTTCAATAATCGCTTCCTGTACAGCCATGCCCTTCTTCCTCAATCCCTTATAGAAAGTGACCAGGACAATTGAGTCATTGATCACAATGCCTGAGAGACCGAAGCAACCAAATAGGGAAAGTATGGTCATATTCATTCCCATTAATCCATGCCCGAAGATGGCGCCTGTGAGTCCTAATGGGATTGCTAACATAACGGCAATTGGCCAGCTGTAAGAGGAGAAGACCCAGGCCAGGATAATAAAGATCAATACAAGCGCCAGTACCAGACCCAGTTTCATATCTGAAAGGGTTTCGCGCTGGCTTTTGTTACGACCTTCAAATATAGCGCTTACACCGAATTCACTGGTAACCTGCTCCAGTTTCCCTGCTTTTAGATCTGCAATGATCTCATCGGCATTGGCTGCGCTTTCGTCAAGATCTGCACTGACTTTGATGGATAGCTGACCATCTACACGGGTCAGGGTATCTAAGCCCTGCTTAGCTCTGAAGCTGACCACATTACTTAGCGGTGTTGTGCCGCCGCCAGGTAGTACAACCGGCAGTTGTTCGATAACACTGAGGCGGTCACGTTCATGATCTGGTAGCTGTATCCTGACTTTGACCTCATCTCTGTTCTGATAGAAATTTTGTACCTCCAGGCCGTCGAAGGCTGCGCGTAGCTGACGGCCGACTGAATCCAGAGTCAGTCCCGCAGCTTTGCCAGCGGGTGTCAGTTCGTAAATGAGCTGTGACTTACCGAATGGAAGATCGTCATCGATATTATTCAGGCCTACGTAACCCTTCAGTTGATCCTGAAGCGCCAGTGATGCTTGCTTGATTGCGCGGATATCGGTTCCCGATAGTTTTACCTCAATTGGTTTGCCCGGAGGGCCTGTTTTGGAAACACTGATAGCAAACTTTTCTATCCCAGCAGGAACCTGAATCCGCTTGCGCCACTCTCTGTTGAATTCACTGGTGCTGATTTCACGACTATCCCCAGGATGGAGCTCAATCACCAGAGAACCAAACTCGTCGCCGGTACTACCGCCAACCGCGGTACGAGAAAAAGATGCTGTTCTCAGTTGCTGGAAAGCGACTTTGATATTACCGCCGCCTAATGCCTTATCAGTTTCAAAAAGAGTTTGGTCAAGGTGCTGTAGGAACCTGTCCACATGTAGGCTATCGGTGCCTGAAGTGAACTGTACATTAGCCGTCATGGTGTCCCTTTCTACCGCCGGGAAAAAGGTGAACTTAACTCTGCCCCCCATAAGTAATCCGATGGCTATCACAAACAGAGCAAAGGTCGTTGCAATGGTTGCCCAGCGGAATTCAATTGCACGGCTTACCAGCTTTTTGAACAGGTTGTCTCTGAAGTGATTGAAGCCATTTTCCAGGCGTATTCTGGTTTTCGATGGGTGCAGATCTTCCGCTTTCTTAATACTGTGGTGCAGATGTCCTGGTAGGATAAGGAAGCACTCGACCAGGGAAGCCAGGATGACACAGATCACAACCGTGGGAATATCGATCAGGATATTACCGATTCGGCCGTCGATCAGTAGTAGAGGCAGAAATGCGGCAATGGTGGTGAGTGATGAAGCGGTAACTGGTGCCAGCATGCGGTGGGCTCCGCCAATGGCCGCCTGTAGGCCGGGCTCACCTCTTTGAACATGGGTTAGTGTGTCCTCACCTACCACGATTGCATCGTCAACAATGATACCCAGTGCCATGATCAGACCAAACAGGCTGATCATATTGATGGTGCCGCCTATACCGTAAAGGATTGCCAGGGTTGCCATAAATGAGACTGGAATCCCTACGGTGACCCAGAAGGCTACACGTGCATTCAGGAACAGGAACAGAATACCAATCACCAGAATCAGACCGCCTAAACCGTTTTTCAAAAGCAGATTGATACGCTGTTGAACCGGCTGCCAGCGTTCGTCATAGGTGACCAGTTGAATATCAGCTGGCAGGGTAGGACGTGTGACTTCTAACCAGTCGTAAAGGATCTCAGCTGATTTAAGCGTATCCTGATTTTCAGTACGGCGTAGGCGCAGCATAACTGCGGGTTTGCCTTTGTAATTGAGCAGAACCTGACTGTCTTTGGTGCTTAGTGAGATGTTTGCAATATCACCCAGGCGTACCAGCCGTCCATCCGTATCAGTGATAATTGGTAACTGTTGGTAGCCTTCGACATCGCGTTGCTGATTCAGACTGCGAATTTGGCGAGAACCATCCCCTTTAGCTGCGGTTCCAGCGGGGAGATCGAGGCTGCGTAGGCGAATATTGCCGGCAATCTGAGCCATGGTCATGTCCAGCTCATTTAGCTGGGCAGAAGGCAGTTCTATAGTGATCTGTTTGTCGGGCAGGCCGGTAAAATCAACTTTGTTGATACCACGGTCCAGCAGCTCCTGTTCGAAGCGTTGCGCAATAGGGCGTAACTCTTCCAGCGAGCCGTTTTCACTGCTGATGATCAGGCTGGCGATCTGTTCATAACGGATAATTCGCTGGACCAGTGGCTCCTCCACATCGGAGGGTAGCTCGTGCCGGACGCTGTCGATTTTCTGCTTAACTTCATTCAGCATGTAATCGATATCAGTATCTTCATCGATCTCCAATCGGATAGAGGCTGAACCCTGTTTCGCTGTTGAATAGAGGGTATCTATCCCGGTCAGCGATTTTAGCTCCTCTTCTATAGGGAGAATGATGGAGCTTTCCACATCCTCAGCAGCTGCTCCACTCCAGATTACCTGAACGGTAACGACATCCAACTCAAAGTTCGGGAAAAACTGAGTATTCAGTTTCTTAAGACCCCAGGCCCCCGCCAGAAGCATTAGCAGCATAAACAGATTAGCTGCAACCCGGTGACTGGCGAAAAGTGCTGTCAGGTTTTGTAGCGGTCCCTGATAGTTACGCATCGGTAGCGACCTCTTTTACCCGAAGGCCTGTAATGGCATTGGGTAACTGGGTGGTGACAATGCGATCTCCAGGTTGCAATTCGTTACTGCGGATAAGTACTACAGGGTCGCCTGCACTGTTTTTGCTATCCCCTATGCGGTTAACTGAAACCGCCTGTAGACGTTCATCAACTACCTTGTAAACACGGTCGAGGCCGTAGAGCGCGATGGGAGGGATTGGAATCACCTGGTCTAGCGCAGGCAGGTGAACATCGATCGATAGAGAACGTCCTGGTTCAGGTTGGTACTCAGTGGTCTGGATCTGGAAGAAAGCATCAACCCCCGCGCGTCCTCCATTAACTTCTGCAGCGATGCGGTCCAGCTGCAATTCTAGTGATTGGCCGTCGATCTGGCCCTGAGCAGAAATTTGATTCAATTCAGATTGTAGGGAGCGTAGTTGTGGTAAAACCCGACTAGGGATCTGGCTGCGGACTTCTAAGCGCTCAAGGCTATACATCTGTAACAGTGGATCACCTGCACGTACCCGGTCACCGGGGGCTACATTCAGGTTAGCGATCCTGCCGTTAAACGGAGCTTTAATCTGTGTTCTGGTTAGATCCAGCTGTGCTGATTGCAGCAGGCTGGTGGCACGTTGTAGCTGCGATTCAATCTGGCGAATACGGTTAGGGTGGTCAGCAATTGATTGTTCCCGTTGCGTCAGAGATAGCCGTTGTTGTTGCGAGTCGCGGCGCGCTGCATCCAGTTGTTCCTGGCTGCTGACTTTCCTTTTGATCAGGTTTTCATAACGTTTAACGGTCTTAAGGCTTAGCTGGAGCAGATTTTTTTCGATTTTGAGAGCCTTAAGGTCGGCTTCATGGCGGACTTTTTCTGTTTCAAGTTGTGCTTCGTAATTGTTTATATCTGCCTGACGCTGGGCAACAAGCAGTTTGGCATCACTATCATCTAACTGGATTAGCACCTCATCTTCCGCAATAGATCGTCCTTCGTCAGTATTCACCTCTTTCACAAAGGCTGTCACTGCGGAAGTGGCTTTTGTCATACGTGGTGTTTCAACTTTGCCATACAAAACAAGTGTGGGCTGATGTTGCCCAGGCTGTGCTGAGATGGTTCTTACACTCCAAACCTTTTCTGTGACCGGACGTGATGGCGTTTGTGGTTTGCTCGATACCATCAGAGTGGTCAAAGCAATACCTGCGGCAATAATCAGAATCGGCAGAATCCATTTCAGTTTTTTGGCTTGCGGCGTAGCGGTTTCACTCATCTGTTGTTCCATTACCAGGGCGTAGCGAATGATATTGCGAATTAAGAACCACTGGTTCCCTCATAGATACTCCCAATATTAGCCGAATCAAATCTATAAGGTCAGCCATCGTTGCGATTCTTTACAATAAATACAGACATGATTTGTTCGCTCCCGCTGTTGTGCTAACTTACTGAAAACAAAAATCAAGTTGGAGCAGATCATGCACACAGGTAGTGTACGTTGTTTAAACGCAGCTGGATTCCATCAGATGACCTACAGGGAATGGGGAAGTGCGGATAATGACCGTGTTCTGGTGTGTGTGCATGGGCTAGCTCGAAACAGTCGTGATTTTGATGATCTGGCCTTGGCGCTGTCGCGGGATTATCGTGTGGTCTGCCCGGACATCGTGGGTCGTGGCAGCAGTGATTGGCTACCTAGTGGTCAGCCTTACGGTATTCCTCAATATATGAGTGATATGACCATGCTGCTGGCGAGACTAAATGTAGATCAGGTCGACTGGGTTGGCACCTCAATGGGCGGTATTATTGGTATGTGTATGGCTGCACTACCAAATTCGCCTATCAAACATCTGGTTCTTAATGATATCGGTGGTTTTGTTTCTGCTGACTCACTGCAGCGTATCTCTGGTTATCTGGGCGATAAACGTTTTACCTCCCTAGCTGATGCCGAAGACTATATGCGTACCACCTATGTGGCTTTGAGAAACATCACTGATGAACAGTGGCGTCATCTGGCAAAGCACGGCACACGTCAGTTGGAAAGTGGTGAGTTTGCTTTGCACTACGATCCGGTTATTGCAGAAACTACGAGTGAAAACAGTCATCAGGATGTGGACCTTTGGCCGGTATGGGGAGCGCTCCAGATCCCTCAGCTACTGATCTGGGGTGAGGCTTCAGATGTATTGGAGGAACAGACAGTACGTCGTATGCAGGAGAACGATAAGCTGGATCTGTATTCTCTGCCTGAGATTGAGCATGCCCCGTCCCTGATGGAACCGGATCAGATTCATTTCATCCAGAACTGGTTACGCGAACATCGTAATAAATAAACTTTTAGCAGGCTTCGAAATATGAGTGTTATTACCCGCTGGCCGCAAGACCAGCTTTGTCTGAGTTATCGGGAAAGAGATGAAGCCGTTGCTGCGGTTGAAAAAGCTTTTGCCTCTACCCTTGAATCGCTAAAAGTAGATATCGGGCTGGTGGATATGTTTGAGGCGATCTACGTGCCTCTGGGTGCATGGCTGACCTGTCGCAAACGACAGAAGGATGGCCCATTAGTCATCGGGATTAATGGTGCGCAAGGGGCAGGTAAATCCACACTGTTTAACCTGTTAGAAGTGATCCTTACCGATGGTTTCGGTTTGAAGGTCGTAGGTTTCTCCATCGATGACCTCTACAAAACGCATGATGAGCGTGTGAATCTGTCTGAAACTGTGCATCCGTTACTGAAAACGCGAGGTGTACCAGGCACTCACGATATTGAATTGGGTATCGATATTCTTAACTCCCTGAAAGAGGGAGATGAAAACAGTGTGACTAAAATCCCGGTCTTTGATAAATCCACCGATGACCGTTGCCAGGCAGCCGTGTGGCAGGAGTGGATTGGACCAGCAGATGTGATTGTGTTTGAGGGCTGGTGTGTGGGTGCGGATCCTCAGACGCCGGAACTGTTGCCCGAACCAATCAATGAACTTGAACAAGCAGAAGACCCAGATGGTTCCTGGCGTGATTATGTGAACGCGCAACTTTCTGGCATCTATCAGGATATGTTCAGCATGCTTGATGTATTAATTATGCTGAAAGTGCCAAGTATGGATGCGGTATTTGAGTGGCGTTCGTTGCAGGAGAAAAAATTGGCTGAGAGGGTTAAATATATCTATGACACCCAGCAGCCTACTGAACATCTGCGTATTATGAATGAAGAGCAGATAAAGCGTTTTATTCAGCACTATGAGCGTCTTACCCGTCATATGCTGGAAGAGATGCCGGATCGGGCAGATATCACGCTGTACCTGAACGATAATCACAAAATTTCGGATATAAAAATTAACAGCCCTCTACAGAGCTGTGGTTAAGGTTTTACGATGATTAATAAAATTAAACTTCTGTGTCTCTCTTGTGTTCTTATGCTGTTAGCTGGCTGTCAGACCGCTTACTACTCGGCTATGGAACAGGTGGGTGTGCATAAGCGCGATATTCTGGTTGATCGGGTTGAAGAAGCCCGTGAATCTCAGGAAGAAGCCCAAGAGCAGTTTAAGGATGCGTTAGAGCAATTCCGATCTGTGGTTAGCTTTGATGGCGGTGAGCTGGATAAGCTCTACAACCGTCTGCAGGGTGAATATGACGATAGTGTGGAAGCGGCAGAGGATGTCAGTAACCGAATCCGTAAGGTAGAACAGGTGTCGGAGGATCTGTTTGAAGAGTGGGAAGAGGAGCTGACTAAATACAGTAATCAGAATCTTCGTAACCAAAGTGCTGCCAAGCTGCGTAGTACCAAAACCCGCTACCGTGATCTGATCCGCACATTGAAACAGGCTGAGAAACGAATGCCTCCGGTACTGAGTGCCCTGCAGGATAACGTTCTGTTTTTGAAGCACAACCTTAATGCGCGTGCGATTGGCTCGCTAAAATCAGAGTATAAGGGCATTAAAAGCAATATCGATCTGTTGATTCGCGATATGGAAAAAGCGATCAATGAATCGGACCGTTTTATTGCAAAAATGTCTGAAGGTTAACCGCTATCAGATAGGGAAAAACGTCATTGATGCCGCACTGTGAACCACCCGGTTGATAGTGCGGTTTGTACTGTCAGATATGATGTTAGCCATCATATCCTGAATGCCGATTAACTTGCCTAAAATCCTTTCATAGCTGTAGTTAGTGATCCCTTCTGGGGATATTCCATTGCTGAGAATATACAAATTGCCCTGTGGATCTTTACGATTATTCAGGTGCCATGCGGCTGCTTCCAGGTTTCGTGCAGAGTTATATAGCTTCTGTTGATCAACCTCATCCAGAATGAAGATCTCTTTTTTCCCGTTGTAAGAAGCATCGAGCATGCCGGTGAGGCCGGCCATAAAGGCAAATACCCGATCTCCCTCAAACTCTTCGGAAAATGCTAGAGGAACTGCGTCCACGCCATCTTTATGACCTAGTTCAGCAAAACCATCTGGCAGTCTCTGAATAGGGAACAGCTGATCAAGCCGCTTAGCTATGGTCATCTCGGGGTTCTTCTTCAGCTCTTTGGGATTACGCTTGTAGAGCTTTACAGTGAGTTCTCTGGTTAGACGTCGCCACTCCTTGAGATTAACATCTGTAACCATATCGATATCAGATTTAGCCAGGTTTTTGATGTCGAAGGGTTTTGCATTTTGCTCCATGCAACCAGAAGCGAAAATTAGTAAAGCAGATAAAAACAGTAGACGCATGAGTGTCCTTAAAACGAGCAGCGTATCGGCTTCTATAGTCGTAACGACTAATTCATATGAGTAATCGTTACGACTATATAAGCCGATACGCTGTATGGGAAGAGGTACTTCAGTAGATGAAAGCACTTGACGAATGGCTTAGTTCAGAAGGCTGCCGAGCTTTACAGAATCACTCTCTTAGTGGTGGTTGTATCGCTGATAGTCGTCAGGTGGTACTGGACGACGGGCGACAGATCTTTGTGAAACAGATGCCCCAGGCTGTTGCGGGAATGTTTTTGGCGGAGGCGGCAGGGCTGGAGGCTTTAGCTAAACACTCACCTCTTAAAGTACCTGAGGTGGTTTTTCAGAATGAAAATCTACTGATTCTGGAGTTTATCGAAGCAGCTAACAGGAAAACACAGTTTGAAGAGGTTCTGGGGCAAGGGCTTGCAGAATTACACAGTAAGTCAGCAGAAGGGTTCGGTTATCGTATGGATACCTTTTGTGGTTCCACCAAACAACCCAATAACCTGATGTTGGATGGCTATCAGTTTTATGCTGAAAAGCGCTTTCTTTATCTGGCTAAACAGTGTCTGTCCAAAGGTTTGCTTACCAAAGATGATGTTAAGCAGGTCGAGATGCTCTGTAGCAATCTACCTTCGCTTATCCCTGAGCAGAAACCGGCACTGCTTCACGGTGATCTATGGTCCGGGAATGTGCATGTATCGGAGCAGGGTTTACCTGTATTAATAGATCCTGCTGTGTATTGGGGATGGCCGGAAGCAGATTTGGCGATGACCCAATTATTTGGTGGTTTCTCAGGTCGATTCTACGATGCTTATCAAGAGGCAAGGCCTTTGCAGGGAGGTTGGAGAGAGCGAATGGATCTCTATAATCTCTGGCATCTTCTTAATCACCTATTGCTGTTTGGCAGCGGTTATCTGCCTGATGTGAAGCGTGTAATCTGTAGATATACCTAACCCTGATATTTTCTTTTTGGTGATAGGTTTAAACCTGTCCTGTTTATGCTAATTCTGCTTAACCTCTGTGGTATAGTGCCCAGCAATTAAGTCACACAAAACGAGTTCAGTCTTTATGAAAAATAAAGGTGATCTGACCGCTACGCGGCGGGAGTACCTAGCGAAACCGCTTCATCATTCCGATCTGGAAACAGATCCGGTAGAGCAATTTGCACAATGGATGGATGATGCCATGGCGGTTACGCCTGATGATGCTACTTCTATGACACTGGCGACTGCCAATAGTCAGGGGATGCCATCTGCGAGAATCGTATTACTTAAACATTTTGATCAGGATGGCTTTGCCTGGTACACCGATTATCGCAGTCAGAAAGGCGATGATCTATCTGAAAACCCCCAAGCGGAGATCATGTTCTACTGGTACGGTCTTGAACGTCAGGTACGTATTCAAGGGCAGGTAGAAAAGTTAAGCCTGGAGCAAGGCGCAAAATACTTTAATGAACGCCCTTTAGGCAGCCGTCTGAGTGCTGCGGCCTCTTGTCAGAGTCATCCCGTAGCCAGTCGTGAAGCTCTAGAGCAGGCGGTACGTGAGCTGGAAGAAAAGTATCCTCAGGGTGACGTGCCTCATCCAGAGCAGTGGGGTGGGTACCTGTTACGCCCAAGTCGCTTTGAATTCTGGCAGGGGCGTGAAAGTCGTCTGCATGATCGTTTCCAGTTTAATCTGGATGATGGTGAGTGGAAGGTGACGAGGTTGCAGCCATGATGAGAGAAAATGATTCGACGCTGGTTCGTGTAGAACCTGAAGGTGAAGTTAAAGCTTGTGTGATCTGGTTACATGGTTTGGGAGCTGACGGCTATGACTTCCAGCCTATAGTGCCTTATCTGAAACTGCCCCAGTTATCTTCAGTTCGTTTTTTATTCCCTCATGCTCCTGTGATGCCGGTGACGGTAAATGGCGGCATGGAGATGCGTGCTTGGTACGATATTCTAGAGATGAATATTGATCGCAAGGTGGATAAAACCTCCTTGCTTAGTTCATCAAAGCGGATAGCTGCATTGATTGATAGTCAGATTGCTGAAGGGATCCCTGCGGACAAAATTATCCTGGCAGGCTTTTCTCAGGGTGGTGCAGTGGCTTATCAAACCGCACTCTGTTATCCAGAGCGATTGGCGGGGCTGGTTGCTTTATCGACCTATATGGCAACAGAAGATGAAATTGAACAGCACAAGCATCTGGATAATGCTGATTTACCTGCATGGGTCGCTCACGGTTCCTTTGATGATGTTGTTCCTATGCTGCTTGGTGAGCAGGCAATCGAAAAGCTGCAGGCAATGAATTATTCCCCTGTCTGGTCCACCTATCCGATGGGACATGAAGTGTCACTTGAAGAGATGGAAGCTCTAGGAGAGTGGATCGGTCAGAGACTAGGAGAGTTAGATTAATGAAAGTTGAAAATGACAAAGTAGTACTGTTTCACTACTCGTTGGTAAACGCAGAAGGTGAAGTACTGGACGGTTCTCGTGGTGCAGAACCACTGCCTTATCTGCATGGTCACAGTAATATTGTTCCGGGCCTGGAAGCAGCAATGGCTGGACATCAAGCGGGTGATAAACTGCAAGTTAAAGTTCAGCCTGAACAGGGCTATGGCCTGCGTGATGAGAGTAAAGTTCAGGTGGTGGATCGTGCATCTTTTGAAGGTTTTACTGAGCTTGCAGAAGGAATGGTTTGCCAAATGGAAGATGACAACGGTGAACTGCAGCTGGTTGGTATTACAAAGATTGAAGATCAGGAAGTGACTGTGGATGCTAACCACCCGTTTGCAGGTATTGAGCTGAACTTTGATGTGGAAATTATGGAAGTACGAGATGCAACGGCGGAAGAGCTGGAAGCAGGGCGTATTGATTTAGGTTAAAAGAGGGAGGTCGATTATTCGACCTCTTCTAATGGAGATAAAAGATGCGTTTATTACTCGCTTTATTAATACCCTGGTTGCAGTTTTTCACTATAGGTCGTCCGATAGCGGGCATTGTCTGCTTAATTCTGCAACTGACACTGATTGGCTGGATTCCTGCCGCTATCTGGTCTGTTTACGCACTAAGCCAATACAAGACTGATCAGAAGATACAGGATGCATTAGAGGATAAATAACCTCAGTCGTCTAAACCGATCAAGCGTCATCGATCTTTAAAAGGCCGTTTCCTAGGGAGCGGTTTTTTTATGCCTGCTTTAAGTCGTATTACTTAACTCTCTCCTGCCACTCCAGATCTCCAATCTGAACATTTAGCCATTCAAAGCCGATCCTTTTAGCCACGGCTGCTGCCCCGTCCAGGCTTTTAAATTCCCTTTCCGACTTAGAACGTTGTAGTTCCAGCGTGATTGTTTCGCCTTGTTTAGTGACGAATTTCAGGGTCCATCCCCGAGCCATAGAGATGGGAATTGCCTGACAGGAATCAAACACACCTGCTTTAAATAATAACTTCACTTCTTTCTCTTGCATCTTCATATCTCCATAAATGAAGTGTCTTTTATATATATTGAATAGTCTAATACAAAATATGATTTATCGCAAATAAGTATAGATAAGAGTTTATGCGTAAGTTATTGAAAATAAAAAGGAAATTTTGTTTTTAAAATTAATTTTCAGAAGGAATTTTGCTGTTTGTAAGTTGTTGAAATATAAGAATATTTTTATTCTGGTTTTAATGGTAAAAAGTTATATTAATATTGTTTTGATATTTCTTTTTGTGGTTTGGAATCATCAGTATTGTTTTTTGATTTATTTTGGTCACTTTTTGCCGTTTTTGCGTCAAAAGTCAGGTGTGAGATAGGGATAAGGCTGGGATGAGCCAGGTATGAGATAGAGAGAAAGACTGATCTCGAGCGAGTTATTTCAGATTGTAAGAAGAGCAGTGAAGCTAAAAGCTCAAGGAATCTCTAGGCAATGTGAAAGGTGAGAGGATGATTTGGTGGAATATGTATAAAAATAAGGCGACATAAATTGTCGCCTCACCAAGTGCTAAAAATTGTTAGGGGATAACAGTCACGATATACCGAGCTTGGCTTCAACTCGGGCCAGAATCTCGTTCATGTCATCAATAGTAGATTCGGATTTACTTACAACAGGAGAGATTTTGAATGTGTCGAGGAAGTCGACCATGAACGTTTCATTGTTCATCTTTTCCAGTTGTGCAGCGGTCCAGGCATTGGTTTGATATGGCATGGGGCACCTCCATCAGGAACTCGCAGATCTATTTATTTTTGTGTGTACACGAGCGCAGAGAGCAGCACTATTGGCTGCCTCCTTAGGAAGTTATGGTTCATATATTGATTTTTTTCAAATAGAAACAGCCAACGTTAAAAAAATTCATTTTAGTATTTTAGTGTCTGGGCAATTTTCTTGAGCTATATCAATAACCCCTAATCTGTAAAAGAGTAACCTAGTCACCAATAACTACGAGTAAAACGAAATAAATTCTTGTGAGGGTGTCGTAATGGTTGATGCATATAGTATGGAAGTTCTGGTTCCTAGCCTGGCTATGATTGCAGGTATGACAGTTGCAATGATTTGGGCTTTCGTGAAAGTTCGCGAGCTGATGAACGAAGATCAAGAAAAGTAATAAGCTTCTAAGCTGGTATACAAGAGGTTGTCTGTCACCTTCCTCTTATTCTTCCCCCAGTAGCTTATGATCTGCGAAAAAAGACCAGTTAATGGTCTTTTTTTGTGCGTGTTCCAAAAGCACTGGTAGATGGCAAAAGGTCAGACTTGATTAGTATCAACTTTGTTCCGGTTGGGGCTAAAAAAGTGACAGCAGCTCCTTCCTTTTTGTACTTTTCTTAGACTAACTCCCTATATATTGTCTGGTTAATTTCCGTACAATTAAGTATCCCTGATCAAAGGGACTCCGCCAATAACAATAACAGGAGATGGGAAAGTGGCAGAAGTACGAGAAAGAGGTTTCTACAAAGTACGCTACGGTCAGCGTTGGATTGCGGCATTCTGGTGTGGAGAACTTTGGGGATTACCTGATGA
>NZ_JAAEQH010000259.1 GCF_024231755.1 Neptuniibacter sp. | reverse complement strand
TGCTCCAGAAGACACTGCTGAAGGCGATGTACTGATCAGCCGTGACGGCAAACTGGTTCGTCCTAAGCGTCTGCCATCTGGTCTGTACCAGTTCCGTGCTGGCACTGGCCACGAGCGTTGCGTATTCGATTGTATCGAAGCTATCAATGCTGGTGCTGACCTGCTGTGGATCGAAACTGCAGTACCAACAGTTCACGAAATCAAAGGCATGATGGACGACGTACGTAAAGTACACCCAGATGCGAAACTGGTTTACAACAACTCTCCATCTTTCAACTGGACGCTGAACTTCCGTCAGCAGACTTACGATGCATGGGCTGCTGAAGGTAAAGACGTTTCTGCTTACGACCGTGACAACCTGATGTCTGCTGAATACGACGGTTCTGAACTGTCTGACGCTGCTGACGCACGTGTACGTACGTTCCAGGCTGATACTGCTCGCGAAGCGAACGTATTCCACCACCTGATCACTCTGCCTACTTACCACACAACTGCACTGTCTGTTGATAACCTGGCTAAAGAGTACTTCGGTGACAAAGCTATGCTGGGTTACGTTGAAGGCGTACAGCGTAAAGAGATCCGTCAGGGTATCGCATGTGTTAAACACCAGAACATGTCTGGTTCTGACATCGGCGACGACCACAAAGAATACTTTGCTGGTGAGAACGCTCTGAAAGCAGCTGGTGCGAAGAACACTTCTAACCAGTTCAGCTAAGATAAGCCAAGGCATGTGCTCTGGCTAACCAGGGCACTTCCTTAGCAAAGAAAGGCGGCCCCTTTATAAGGTGTCGCCTTTTTTATACCTGAAACCTTGTAGGAGGCGTGTCCTCACGCCGATAAACTTCTACTTTGCGGGTACCCACAAGGGGCAACCGCTCCTACGGGGCTCAGAATCAAAACACGAAGTAAAAGAATGTAACGCGTTTTTACGTTAGAATTACCCCTGCTTTCCACTGCAAACTGATTAAGTGATTTAGACTATGACTACACCTGCTTTTCTTAAAGACGCTAAAGATCTGTTATCCGAACAAGGCTTTGCTACCAGCAACGTCTGGTATCACGGCACATCATCAGCGCTGGTCGACTCAATCAACGAGCAGGGCCTGAAGCGCTCAGGTGATAAGGCGCTGAAACAAGCGGCGAAACAAACGATGGCTACCATCGGTAATAGTTATACAGAAACCATTGAGCCTGTTTTCCTGACCCAGAGTAAAGAACTGGCTTACTACTGGGCACAGCAAACGGTACGTGATCGTAGTGTCCGTATTGAAGGTGAAGAAGAACCCGTTGTATTTGCAGTTACTCTTCCAGAAGATTTGAACGAAAAGGTTAAAACCGATGTGGGTGCTGCAAGCTTGCTGATGGTTCAGGAAGGTGAAAACTACATGGTTTACCTGGCTTCTATCTACCAGGAGAACGGCGTAGAAGCTCCAGCCATTGACCTGATGAAAGCTGACCGTATGGATTACCTGAACAAACTAGGTATGGCATATTACGATTACGATGTAGAAGCAGCATGCTTGGAACTGGTTACTGAATAACTGGGGTCTCAATCAAATCAAGCAATCAATGCCCTGATCTTCAATGACTATAGGGTTTAAACTTAAATCTTGTTAGTTTAAGCCCTATTAGTCTGAATGTTTCCGGCAAAGCCACTACCGGATTAGAGAAATACAACACTCAGTTATCAGCTGTGCTTTCCTCATTCTCCGGAAGCTCTATCCCGCACTCATTCTGTATCTTTTTTATATAAACTTTCTGCGAAGAAAGGTTCATATCATCCACCAGCATCTGAATCTGCATTTTCTCCATTTGCTTATTCAACTTAGCAAGATCCATTAGTAGATAAGCACTTCCAGCAAAGCTCAAAAAAAATAGCAAAACGATCACAATCACGGCATCTAGATGCAATGTAATTTTCTTTTTTAGATTCATATTTGTTACTGTAGAAATGAAAGAATGAAGTCACACAGCAGATAATGCCACGTCATAATATAAAGGGCTTTAAAATCTGCTCAAATTTCTTTTCTGCTTCTCACTGAAAAGCTACTATTAGTTAACATCTTTATTAAAATATCAGTCAAAATTACCCTTCGAGCTTTAACACCTATGCTTAGCAGAAATATTCATTATGCCTGGATTATCGTTTTCTCAGGTGCTCTAACGCTTTTCTGCTGCATGGGCCTTGCCCGCTTTGCCTTGGGTATGTTGCTCCCATCAATGGGGACCTCTCTCTCACTCTCCTATTCAGAGATGGGCTTTATCAGTACTGGCAATTTTATTGGTTACCTAATTTCCGTTTTCCTATGCGGACAATTAATCCAGCGCTTTGGCGAACGTAAAACGATTGTTGCTGGCCTTGTTCTCATTGCTATCAGCATGTTCATGGTCAGCCTAAGCAGTCATCTTTGGCTTATCATCGGCTTATATATGCTGACAGGTATTGGCAGTGGTGCTGCTAATATCACAGCCATGACACTCGTCGCTCACTGGTTCTCTCCTAAATACAGAGGTCGTGCAGCTGGCTATATGATCATAGGTAATGGCCTTGGAATTACAGCCAGCGGCCTGTTAATTCCATGGTTGAATAACCAATGGCTTGAAACAGGTTGGCGTATAGGCTGGGCCTCCTTTGCAATTGCCATAGCGGTTATCACTGTAATAACCGCTCTACTAATCCGTAACAACCCCAAAGAGCTATCTATATCCGCTTTTGGTAAACAGGACGAAGACTGCACCTCAACAAAGGCTAATACCATTGAGGATACAAAGCCAACGCCATTGAAACTGATCAGTCATATTGGCGTTATCTATTTTGTCTTTGGCTTTACCTATGTGATCTACACGACGTTCATTGTTACCACATTGGTTGAGCAGTACGGTTTCAGCGAGGCTAAAGCAGGCAGCTTATGGATGGCCATCGGGATTATCAGTATTTTTTCCGGTGCACTATTTGGCTGGGTATCGGATCATTTCGGCCGAAAAACAGGCATCATTTCAGTATACATAATTCAAACCGCATCTTATCTTCTCGCCGCAAGTGAACTTGGACAATACCCTCTCTTCCTATCGATGATTCTTTTTGGGTTAACTGCATTCAGCATCCCTGCCATTATTGCAGCCACGATCAGCGATATGCTTCCCCCTATGGTGGCGGGAAAAGTGTTTGGCTATGTAACCCTGTTCTTTGGCACTGGGCAAATTGCAGGCCCTGTGCTTGCTGGTTACCTTGCTGAACTAAGCGGAGGCTTCACATCAAGCTACCTATTAGCATCTTGTATAACGATTTTGGGAATAGTTATAACGGCCCTATTAAAGTACGAAAAAACAAATAACCAGTAGAAGCAAACCGGCAAGAACAAGCTCTGGAGCTATTCAGATAAGGCAATTTGTTGCCATTTCATCCGCTCCCACCCTGCCATAACTGATCTAAATCTTCCCTAAACTCCGTAACAACAGATAGTTAGCTAAGCTGGCATTCACTTTGCGTTATTCATAATAGAACTTACAATTTTTGCCGCTCTGGAGCTTTAACATGTCCATGCTGAATTTAGGAAAACAGGATCTACGCCCTTTATCTCACTTCCCATTGGATAAGGCTGTTCAATCACATATTGATGCGTTACAGGACCCTGCGTTTATTCAGGAGATGGATAACTTTTATCTGCAGATGCTAGATGAACTGGAACCTGCAAAACAGAAACAAAATTATCTGGATAAGATGGAACGGGAAATCCAAGCGCTGTACAGAATCAACGGAGTGATGGTTGCCATTCTATTTACCGATAATACTGTTGAAGCATTTTCTGATCAGATGACGGAAACACTAAGCACTATCAACAATCCTATTTGCGTTTCTCGTATCAGCTATCTACTCCATTCGATCTATCACGACCGATTGTCCGTGGAGTATTTTTCTGCCGACAGACCCAGCTACGCAGATCTCACTCAAGGCTACCTTTATAACGATTATGACTTAGAAGCGGGACTGAAAGCAGACATGACAACTTTGGACGAGAAAACCTGTGAATGGTTGCAGCTATATCAAGGTTGGTTGCAGGATTATCTGTATTTCAACCTTGCTCAGATCAGTAAAGAGTATACGGATGAAAGCTTAGGACGAATGCAGTCGCTCTCTCCACTGCACAGCTATTTGCATGCAGAAAATCAGTTAGAAAGAATCAAACTGAAATAAACAGCAAGCTAGTCTTCCAAAATTTCGGAGATCTTACCGGACGCAATAAGCGCTTCAAAATCAGTAACAGGCACCGGAGCTGAAAATAGATAGCCCTGAGCATAATCACAGTCAGCATCTTTCAGGATAGCCAGTTGCTCTTCCGTTTCAACGCCCTCAGCTATCACTTTCAAACCCAGTTTATGTGCCATGACTATCATTGCTTCACACAACACCAGATCATTTGATCCGCTGGCTAGGTTATCAATGAAGGATTTATCGATCTTGATAAAGTCGATATCGAACTTATTCAGATAGGACAAAGAAGAGTAACCTGTTCCAAAGTCATCTAAGGCTACCTGTACCCCCTTATCACGGAACGCAAGAAGCTGTTCTTTTACTTCATCACCGCTCTCCATCAGAGTCCCTTCGGTGATTTCAATAACAACTGAATCACCATCTAACCCAACCGACTTCATATGTGAGAACCAGCTTTCCATTGCTTCACTATGCACATACTGTTCTGGGGAGGTATTAACACTCAGACCGAACTCTTCAGAAATTGATTTACGCCATACTGACAATTGAGTTGTTGCGGTTTTAAATACCCAATCCCCTATGCTTAATATGTGACCAGCCTCCTCCGCAACAGGAATAAACTCCAGAGGACTAACAAGTCCTTTTCGGGGATGATTCCAGCGGATCAATGCTTCGGCTTTAAGAACTGAACTATTTCTTAAATCGACTATTGGCTGGTAATACAGCTCAAATTGCTGCTCATTTAACGCCATACGTAGATCATTAACCAACTGCACCCTGTGTAATGCTGCCTGGTACATATCATTAGTAAAGTAGTGGAAACGATCACGTCCAAGTGCTTTAGCACCATACATCGCCTGATCCGCATTTTTCAGTAACTCATCTACATTTTCTGAATCGCGGGGATAGAGAGTAATACCAATACTTACCGAGACATATAGAGTTTCAAGATCAATCAGGTAGGGCTGCGCCAGACTCGCAAGGATTCTTCTGGCAACAGTTTCTATCTCTTCGTGGTTTGCAGGTTCTGGCAGTATAACGGTGAATTCATCGCCCCCTAGTCGTGCAATAAAGTCCTCCTGCCCAACACAGCGCTGTAAACGATGGGCCACATCAACCAACAAACGGTCTCCAATACCGTGGCCATGGAAATCATTAATCTCTTTAAAGTGGTCCAGATCCAGATAAAGCAACGCCAGCTCTTTATCTGATTCCTTGAAAGCCATCATCAAATCCTGCAATGACTTTTTAAACATTCTTCGGTTTGGCAAATCAGTTAATGGATCAACATTAGCCTGATTCCAAATCATATCCTGGGCCGCACGGCTATCTGCCAAAGCAGAATCTAATCGACGATTTATTGAATAGATGTAAATGAGTAAACCACCCAGGCCCATAACTGTAATTAGAGTCAGGGCAATAATCTGATACAACCACTCAATATCTACATCAACGTCATCTTCATATAGGAAACCATCAAGGGAATAATTTGGTGGCAACATTCCTAGCGATGAATAAGTATCAGCAATATGCCGCCATCTCCCAACATTCATATACCCCATTTCTACAAGAAGGGGCTGCAACAGATCCCGCATCTCTCGGGCTTCAAATAACAGAAACTCACGTGAATATTCTGTAGGGTATTTATCCAGAATAATTTCAACCAGCTCTTCCGGGTGGTCCATTGCATACTGCCAGCCCTTCAGGCTTGCCTTGCGGAAAGCTTTCGCCCGTTCAGGGTGCTTCTCTATCTCCATCTCACTGGTAAAAAGGTTATCCCCGTAAAAATCTATACCGACTGAGCGAGGGGTATATGTGTGATAAGCAAAATTGGCTTTCTCCAGAAAAAAACGCTCATTAGTTACATAAGCAGAGATAGCATCAGTATGCCCTTGCATCAGATCATCGGGATTAAAGCTATGTTTCTGAATATGTAAACGGTCTTTGGGCACCCCTACCCGCTTAAGATATGCGAACAATTCTTCTGATTGAGGTTCAATCATGACCCTTTTATCAACAAGATCATGAATTCCCTGTGTTGAATGAGTTTCTCTGGCAACAAGTACAAGTGGGGAATGCTGAAATATTACCGCCAATGCAACGACAGGCTTACCCTGCTTACGCTCAAGTAACAGGGAACTGGTACCTACTCCATATTGTGCTTCACCCGTTAAAACTGATTCTGGAACGTTTGTATGGGTAGAGGCAGGCTTGATAGTGACATTCAGACCCGCTTTATCGTAGAAGCCCTTCTCTTTTGCAGCGTAATAACCAGCAAACTGAAAAGCATGAACCCACTTCAATTGAAGAGTGACATCCTCCCGAGCATGAGCTGGGAAAGCTAAAAGGAACAACAGCGTAACAGATGTTACAACTAGCGCAGTTAAACGTTGGGTCATTGTTTCTACAATCAGTAATTTTGAACGCCCTCTCAGAATAGTCATTATCTTTTGGGCGTTCTATAAATTTCTGTTTTAAACACAGCAACTGACGTGATGTTTGATCTGAAACAATTGGTGTAAGCGAGACAGCTGAAAACATATCTCGCCTATTCCATAGTATGGCTATGCAAATAGCGCTTTGACATTTTCAGGCAGAGGAACTGAAACACCTTTTTTCTGGTCGATCCAAACAACTTTAGCGTAACCTTCGCTAACAGGTTCGTCTGTATTAGCTTCACTGTAAACTTTATACAGGGTCATAAAACTGGAACGCCCTGGTTCATCGATATAACAATCAATCCTCAATGTATCCGGATAGACCACTGGACGAAAGAAAGTACAGCCAATACTAACAACCACTGGGGAGAGACCTTCAGGATCTAACTTAACCCCCATTTCATCCAGTAGTTGCACTCTGGCTTCCTCAAGGTAACGCATATACAACGCATTATTAACATGACCGTAAGCGTCCATATCACCCCAACGCACGGGCAGATCACAGCGGTAAATAAGCTTTTCAGAATTACTCATTTTAACTTTGTCCAACTCCTTTCTTTTGGTAGACCCAGCTTAATAGGCGATCAAGCTATTTGGAATAACATTTTCAGTCTCTATTTTTGTACTGCCTTGCACGCCATGTGAAGTTTTTCAGGCCACCTCATGAAATCGCGTTCAACTCTCTAAAAGGGAAATAGCAATAATCCCGAATAACATGCTAAGTTTAGGAGCTATAATTATAAATCAGGCTGTACCTCACGTAGTATCTACGGTCCAACCTACATATTTTGTTGTAGTAATTCTCAATTGAACGATATTACCTACAGCCTTTCTAAGGGTTCACAGACAATAATGCTTCGTTTCACAGTTCTATGAGCACAACTACACCATCAAAAGCTATCGCGGCTCTTCAGGCTAAGATCGATAGCCTTAAAAAACGCTGTAAACGGGCAGAGCTTACCGAGAGAAACCTTCGTACTGCTTTACGCCACAGTCATATGGCACTTTGCCATCATGATAAAGAATTGCGCTATACCTGGCTTTATAACGGCCATATGGGCTTTGATGAAAAGGATGTTCTAGGTAAAACCGACTGGGACATTCTCGATCAGGACCTAGCCGACCGCATGGGCGTTATTAAACGTAGGGTACTGGAAACAGGTAAAGGTGAGCGGGTTGAGATGCCCACCGTAGTTGGTGACCCTCACTGTGAATATTTCGATCTATCCGTCGATCCACTGCTTGATGACGATACAGGTGAAATAATTGGTTTAGTGTGCAGCGGGATTGATGTGACTGAAGATCGCCGCCTCCGAGAAACTTACCGCACCAGTGAAGAGAATCTGAGATTTATTTTCAACGCATCTCCAATGCCAATTACGGTAACAGATATTGCAACAGGCCTTCCCCTTTTCTATAACGCCGCAGCTGACCAGCTTTTCTCGATAAACAAACGTATGGAAAATGGATTAGTCAGAAATCTATTCGAGCAATTTAACTTACCTAAAAAGATTAAGAACAGTCTATCGGAAGGCAAGCAGGTAAACAGACAACGTTTTAAATTTCACAAGGACCATCAACTGCACTACTTGTCATTTGATGCCAAACAGATTTTCTACAACGAAAAGGCAGCTATTTTAGCCACATTTACCGACCTTACCCTACAGACTGAACAGCAGTTAAAACTAGAGAAAGCCCGCCGCAGAGCTGAAAAGCTAGCCCATACCGATGTGATGACAGGGCTACATAACCGCCGCTCTCTGTTCTATCAGGGTGAAAAAATTCTACATCAACAAAAACGCGCTTCAGATAAACTCTGCGCTGTTATTATGGATATTGATTTCTTTAAGGAGATCAATGACTCCTGGGGGCATTACACCGGAGATAAGGCAATTGAGTTGGTCGGTAAGTTGATCCAAAGCTCAATCAGGGAAACTGATGTGGCTGCACGATATGGCGGCGAAGAGTTTGCCATTTTGTTGCCCCATACAGATATTGAACAAGCCAATGCATTTGCAGAGAAACTCCGAGTAGAAACTTCTAATCTTAAAATGGAAACAGAGGAAGGGACTTACTCCTTCACAGCCAGCTTTGGCGTCGCAGAATTTTCACCAGCATTCACGTCTATTGGCGACTTGTTAAAATCAGCCGATGTTGCCCTCTATGCGGCAAAACATGCTGGCAGAAACCAGGTAAAATGCGCAGACTGATCACAAAAACATTTCGAAGAAAATCCTCCTGGAGCCCTCTATATGTTTGAATTTCTCTTTCCAGTTCTGATTCTGGCAATCATCTTTTTTGTTTATAAAAACCATCAAACCAATAAAAAACAAGCTGAAGTTAACAAACTGGCAGGAGTTAAATTTTTACAGGATAACTGTTCTAAGGAAGGAGTCTGTGTCACCGATTCAGGCCTGCAATATCAAGTACTTCAAGCAGGAACTGGCACTGAACATCCAAGTGCCACATCCAAGGTAAAAGTTCACTATCATGGCACCCTGATCGACGGTACTGTCTTCGACAGTTCCGTAGAACGAGGAGAACCGATTGAGTTTGGTCTGAACCAGGTTATCAAAGGTTGGACCGAAGGCTTGCAGTTGATGGTTACAGGAGAGAAAACCCGCTTCTTTATCCCTTCAGAACTTGCATACGGAGATGGCTCTGCTGGAGTGATTACCCCAGGTTCAACGCTGATTTTTGATGTAGAACTTCTGGACTTTAGTTAATTCTATTCAGCAACGTTGTTCTCGTATCTGTTTTAGCTGCTCAGGAGTATCAATATCCTGTGCAGCTGAGGGTAAAGGCAGCTCGATCACATCCAGTGAAGAATCATGTAGTAGTCTCTTTGCTCCCTGATCACCTGTCAGCAAACCAAGTTCAGGCAACAGGGTTTTATCGAACAACGCAGGCACACCACGACGGCCTTCATAAACAGCGCAACAGATATCACAACTCTGCCCGTGTGAAATTATCTGCTTCAATTCATCTTCAGAAACCATCACCTGATCAGCTAACACTATGAGTATTTTCTCGCAGTCTTCGGGTAACCTATTGATGGCAAAAGAGATTGAACTACCCAATCCCTCTTGCCACTCCAAGTTTTCCTGTAACTCAACTTTATCAACGCTAATCAGGTCTTCCTCAGCAGCGTCAATGATCTCCCTATGCCAACGCCCAGTTACCAGATACACATACTCTGCTGAAAGGCTTAACACATTTTTAATACAGTGTTCTACGAGCGGAATGCCCTTATATTCAGCCAGTAGTTTGCAACCGCCAAAGCGGGAACTGGCACCAGCGGCCATGATAAGTACGGCCAACTTCACGCGGCTAGTTCCTCTCGAGCAGTGACTTTTGCCTCTAGCATAAGTCGCGCATGGCACTCTGACAGAATTGATAGCGCAATACTCTCTGGTAACTCCCCTCCAATATTAAGTCCAGCTGGACCAGATAGAGGAACAGTCAGATCAGACTCTCTTAACCCAGCCAGCTGTAGCACTTTCTGTTTTCTATTTTCCGGCCCAAGTAGTGCCATATACTGTAGATCAGCACGATGAAGCTGAAGGATTGCCTCAGCATCAAGTGAAACATTGTGACTCATCGCCACAACAGCCTGAACCCTGTTCTGCGCAACATAATCCGGTAAAGTTTCCACCGGATTATCCAGTAGGAAATCTGCCTCAAGGAAAAACTCTCTACGGGCATTAGCTGGCCTTGGATCCCAGACACTGACCTCCCACCCCAACTGTTTAGCCATGGTCACCACAGGTCTGGCATCAATTCCGCCACCAATTATGAGTATATGGGGATCAGGGTGAATCGCTGTCATCACCCATGCCTGAGTCCCTTTATCGATCAGCGTAGTGCGTTCGTTTTCGACACAGTCCTTACTCTGAAAGAAAGAAAGTTCTATAGATTCAGCGACAGAGGAAGGTAACATCTGACCGTAATAACCTGACTTCCGATGCAACAGGCTCTCATACACCAGATCCAGTTGCTGATAACTGTTTGACCGGTTCACGGGTTGCAGCAGGACATAGACAGTACCGCCACAACCAATGCCCAACTGGAACGCCAGATCATCCTCATCACTGCCGTCATAACACAACGTGACAGGAATACCCGTCTGCATCACTTTACGCGCATGGGTCTGGATGTCAGACTCCAGGCAACCACCGCTGAGCATGCCAAACTGCTGACCAAAGCTGTTAAACAGCATCATCGCACCAGCTTTTCGATAACAAGGCCCTTCGGTTTTATAAACCGTTCCTAGTACCCAGTCACAGTTATCCCGGTTGGGGTACCATTCCTGCAAAAGTGCGCTTAATTGATTAGCCATATTTTCACCTATGGAAAATAGTTGCTTACAAAGCCCGGAAACACCGGGCTATTATCGAAACCAACCGGTTATAGTCTGATTGGCAATCTGCTCACAGGTTTACCTGTCAAAGCAAACAGTGCATTGGCAACAGCAGGAGCGATAGGCGGAGTACCCGGCTCCCCTACCCCTGTTGGTGCTTCAGCTGATGGCACGATATGTACATCAATCTCAGGCATCTGATTTATGCGCAACACTTCATAGTCGTGGAAATTGGATTGCACTACCCGCCCCTTATCCAGAGTAATTTCACTCATAAGAGTTGGAGAAAGGCCAAAACCAATGCCACCCTCCATCTGCGCTTTGATCACATCGGGATTAACCGCGATACCGCAATCTACCGCACAGGTAACTTTCTCCACATTAAATGAGCCATCCTCATTCAAAGAGACCTCAGCTACTTCGGCCACATAACTATTAAATGACTCATGCACAGCAACTCCCATTGCATGGCCTTCTGGTAACTCTTTGCCCCAAACTGCTTTTTCTGCTGCCAATTTCAACACACCTGTTTGACGCGGATGATCTTTAAGCAGCTCCAAACGCATTGCCACAGGATCTTTGCCACTGGCATATGCCAGTAGATCCATCATGACCTCTTTAGAAAATGCTGTATGAGTATGACCTACAGAGCGCCACCACTGCACTGGAACGGGCAATGTAACTGTGTGCAGATCAACATTAAGGTTCTCTACTTTGTAAGACAGGTCCGCAGCCCCTTCAACCGAGGTGGCATCAATACCATCCTTAATCAAGAACGGTTCAAATGGAGTTCCGGCAATGATCGACTGACCGACAATGGTCTGTTTCCATGCTGTAAGATTGCCATTATCATCCAGACCCGCTCGTACTTTGTGGTAGTACATAGGGCGGTAGTAACCCGCCTGGGTATCATCCTCACGTGACCACACCAATTTTACGGGCACACCAGGTCGGGTTTTAGCGATATGAACAGTCTCCATTAGATAATCAGACTGTGGGTTAGCACGACGACCAAAACTACCACCCGCCAACAGCATATTGATCTTCACCTGCTCCGGTTTCAGCCCCAGAACAGCGGCAATACCCGCCTGATCAGCGGTTTGCATCTGCTCACCATTCCAGATCTCACAGCCATTGTGATTAACTAACGCCACGCAGTTCATTGGTTCCATCGCGGCGTGGGCCAAATATGGAAATTCAAAGTCGGCCTCAATAACCTTATTAGCAGCAGCTAAAGCAGCGTCTGCATCACCAACGTTAGCGGCTATGGTTCCGGTATGGGTTGTGAGTGCTTTGAAATCTGCCATCAACTCATCTGAGCCTTTCATTAATGCCGAAGACTCATCCCAATTGATTTTCAACTGGCCTCTGGCTTTATGCGCACTCCAGTAATCTTTGGCCAGAACCGCAACCCCAGACGGGATAGCTAAAACATCAACTACACCTTGGACCTGTTTTGCTGAAGAGGCATCAAAACCAATAAGCTTCGCGCCAAAGCGTGGTGGGTGAGCGACTACAGCGGTTAACATCCCTTCAAGTTTAAGATCTTGAGTAAAGATGGCTGTTCCATCTGTTTTACCACTATCCTTACGGGCCAAAGGTTGTTTACGTCCGATATAACTGAAATCCTTAGGGTGTTTCAGATTCAGATCTTCAAAAGGCGGGATAGGCTGTTTTGCTGCTAACTCAGCCAGATCGCCAAAACCTGAACTGTTACCTGTAGCAGTGTGACTGATTATCCCATTTACAATCTGGATCTTTTCTGCTGGAACCTTCCACTGCTGTGCAGCCGCTGCTATCAACATTGCTTTTGCAGTAGCTCCAGCCATTCGCATCTGTTCAAAGGAGTTAGCTATAGCGGAGCTACCACCTGTACCTTGCGAACCCCAGTGTAGGTTTTTGTATTTCGCGGTATCCGCCGGGGCGCCTTCTGCAACTACGTCATCCCAGTTAGCATCTAACTCTTCCGCAACCAGAGTCGCCAAGCCGGTATAACTTCCCTGACCCATCTCCAGATGTTTCATCAAAATCCGGACTTTGCCATCAGTACCAATTTTCACGAATGCATTCGGCTGGAACTGTCCCGCTGTATTCAAAGAGTTTGCCTTAGCTTCCGCTGCAACAGCCGTTGGCAGTTTCATGGCCAACGTTAAACCGGCGCTAGTTCCTGCAACAAGCTTTAAGAAATTCCGGCGTGAAGTAGGAGCTATACCCTGTTGTTTTTTCTGCCTGTGAAACATGATGATCACCCCAACTCTTTAGCTGCTGATTTGATAGCTGAACGAATACGCACATAGGTAGCACAACGGCAAACATTACCCTGCATCGCGGTATCAATATCTTCATCTGTTGGATTGGGATTACTCTCCAGCAGTGCTGTAGCAGCCATAATCTGGCCGGACTGACAGTAACCACACTGCGGTACCTGAAGTTCTTCCCAGGCTTCCTGAACAACTTTTGACGCTTTAGATTCAACACCCTCAATGGTTGTGATCTTTGCACCATCCAAAGCCGCAATAGGAGTTGAACAGGACCGTACAGGTACACCATTAACGTGCACCGTACAGGCACCACACTGCCCTATTCCACAACCAAACTTGGTTCCTGTTAATTCAAGATGATCCCTTACTGCCCATAGCAACGGGGTATCAGGTTCAGCATCAACTGTGTACTTTGTTCCATTCACATTCAGTGTGACGGACATAGCGTTATCCTCCGGGCTCTTTCCGAGCTTCTATGAACTTACAAGCAAATGAACGCCTCCAGAAAAAAGGCGCTAACAGCAAATTTGTTTATTTACTATCGTCGTAGATAGAGCTTTACCGTTAATTCGATCCTCCGAACTATTTGCACAAAACTACGAATCTAATCTGGATTAGTAGAGAAATGTGCCAGACAAGTGCCATAATTCTTCGAAGATCGAGGCAGAAATACAGGATAGAAAAGTGCGTTATAACTCAGAACTTGCAGAAACGATTGCTCATCTGTGCAAAACCGATGGACTTATGGAATCCCCTATTCCTGGCCTTAAACTGTTTCGCTCTGAAATTTCTGTTCCCAGAGCACCGGCGATGTACGCCCCTGCTATCTGTGTTGTAGCCCAAGGTTATAAACAACTCTATTTCGGGGAATATTCACGTCGATACGATCCCGATAACTACTTGATCAACTCGGTTCCCATGCCTTTTGAAGTAGAAGTAAGAGATGCATCACCCGAATCACCTTATCTGGGCTTTGCCATAGAGATAGATAGTTATCTGATTAGCCAGTTACTGATCGATATGGAGCATCCAAACTCACCGCCAGAGAAAACCGGTGAAATCATCGTTTCCACCAAGGTTACTGAAGATTTACAACGTTGCTTCCTGCGCCTGCTCAGATGTATTGATAACGAAATGGATATGAAAGTTTTAGCCCCAGCGCTAAAGCGTGAGATTTTCTATGAAGTACTTAAAGGCCCACACGGCGATGTACTGCGAAACTGCGTTGCAAACCACTCTGGGGCCAATCGAATTGCGCCCGTCGTTCACTACATCGAAGAGAATTTTCACACCCCGCTGGATGTGGATATGATCGCAAGCTATGCAGGAATGAGCCCCTCTACACTGCATGATCATTTTAAGCAGGTTACATCCATGTCACCAATGCAATTTGTAAAAAGCCTCCGTCTGCATAAAGCTCATTCTCTACTGCTAAGTGGTAACCAAGCGAGCGAAGCGTCTTATCAGGTGGGTTACAACAGTCCCTCCCAGTTCAGTAGGGAGTTCAAACGCTTTTTTGGTGAATCACCTAGGGTGATTCAAGCTGCAGCGACGGGTTGATTTTTCCAGAACTCTTCTGAAGCTGTCTGCTGGTATCGGCTTACTTAGCAGATAACCCTGAAAATAGTCACATGATTGCTGCTTCAGGTAGTTAAGTTGATCTTTATTTTCTACGCCTTCTGCTATCACTTTTAGAGACATACCATGTGCCATAAGAATACTGGCCTTAACCAATTGCTGATGGCTCTCGTCCCGCTCCATATCCATAACAAAGCTGCGGTCGATTTTCAGATAATCGAATGGGTAACGTTTCAAATAGGAGAGTGATGAATAACCGGTACCAAAGTCATCAATAGCAAGCTGCACACCCAATGCCTTTATCTGCTGAAGAATATGTGAAGCGAATTGATCATCTTCCAGCAATATCCCTTCTGTGATTTCCAGACAAAGCCTCTCTGCAGGAAAGCCAGTCTCAGATAGGATCAGTTTTAAATCTTCTATAAAGTTTTGTTGCTGCAGCTGTCTTGGAGAGACATTAACAGCCATCCGAAATTCAGGTAATTTTGCCTGCGACCAAATCATCCCCTGAACACAAGCACTATGTAAAATCCAACGGCCAATCTCAACAATCAGCCCCGTATTTTCAGCGATAGGGATAAATTTATCCGGTCCGACAAAACCTAATTCAGCACTGTTCCAGCGCACCAGAACTTCTGCAGAGCAAAGCTTTTCATTACCGTCATCATGATAGTAAACAGGCTGATAATGCAGTGATAACTCATCATTTTCGATGACATGCCGTAAATGCTGCTCCAGCGTCAAACGCTGCTGAGCTTCATCACTCATCTCATTTGAATAAAACGCGAAGTAACCCTGACCTCCCATTTCTCTGCACCGGTACATAGCCAACTCAGCATTTTGTAGCAACTCTTTTGAGGTAACACCATGTTCAGGGTAAGAAGCAATTCCGAATGTGGCCGACAAACTGATATTGCGCCCCTCAATCATGTATTCCTCTTTGAGGATTCGAATCAATCTGTTTATACGTCGTGATATTTTATTCTCATCAACTAAATCATTTAGCAGGACTATAAATTCATCACCGCTGTACCTAATAAGGCTGTCATGTTTGGACAAAGCCGTTCTAAAGCGCTGCGTTGTTGCAGTGAGTAAACGGTCGCCAAAATCATGGCCCCAACTGTCATTAAAACGTTTAAAGTTATCTAGATCGATATAGAGTACTGTGAGTTTTTTACCTTCACGATCTGCTGCTTCAATTGCCTTTGAAAGCCGATCAGTTACCTGCTTCTGGCTTTGAGTCAGGTCCCGTATACAACAGACCCTAATCCCTTCTCCACGTAACAAACTGTCCCTGGCACAGATTTCCATTGGAAAGATTTCGCCTCCCTTACGTTGGCCCTCAATATCGTAAGGTCGCTCATATCCACTCAACATGTGGTGTACTGCAGTTGAAACACATTCGGGTGCCATCAACTGCCAGATATCAGCAGTAATCAGTTCTTCACGTCTGTAACCAAAAATCTCTTCTGCTGCATGGTTGCTATCGATAATTGTCCCCTGCTGATGAATCAGAATTCCTTCGCTGGTCAGCTCTGTAAGCTGACGTAATCGTATTTCACTGTTTTTTAATTCATCCTCAGCGGACAAGCGTCTCCTCAAGTCTCTCATCCCCATCCGGAATAACAGCAAAGAAGTGAAAGAAGCCACCAGAAACATCCAACTCACGATAGAAACAATGGAACTCGAAAAAGGACTAACAGGATCAACATCTTCAAGATGTAAAATTCTCCATCCAGGCAAGCTCAACAGATCAGCCTCACCTACGAAATAAGCTTTACTATCAGCTTCTTGAATTAGGCGGTTGTCTTTACCGCTTTTAGTAAAACCAAGGTTCTCAATATGTTTCCCCGCATATTGCCGGTTGGCCTGTATGTCCGTCTGTACAGACTCACTCAATCCCCATAAGCTTTTCAGAACCCAGGATTCACGTTTAGAAGCAAACACGACACCATCGGGATCAAGCAACAGAGAAATTCCTGATAATTCCTTAAGTGATTGCTCAAATTTTTCTACCGGTACTTTTACAACTGCTACACCTAATACTTCATTATTCTGATCAACAACCTTGTGACCAAAATAGATCCCACGTTTGTGAGTTGTGATGCCGTAAGCAGCGTAAACTGTGTCACCGAGTAACATCGATTTTTTGAAATAGGGACGGAACGCATAATTATTACCTTCAAGATTCCCCTGAATATCACGACGGTTTTCAATAACCACGTCCCCTTGTGGCGACAGCAGATAACAGATACTCGCTAAGTTATTGATACAGAAATCGTTAAGAAGTGCTTTTGCCTGTATATAGCTTTTCCTGTCCTGTCTATTCTCAATCGCCAGAACCTCCCGTACTGGAGGCATTGCAGCCATCGTCGCTGTGATTTGTTTATAACTTTTCAGCGTTGTTTCCAATTCAACTGAAAGCAGATTAGCCGCAGTATTGATGGAACTCTCTTCCCGTTCCAAAGCTGTAATATGTGTCTGACGGTAGTACAGAGCGACACTAATGCCTGCAACCACACAACAAAATAAGGTCAGGGTAAGTAGAATAGTACGAATCGGCATAGAGATATCTCCATACCCTACCCCACATAAAAAGAGGGGCGGGATACTGGAAAGATTAAAAGGAATCTAGTGTGATAAAGCTTTCACACCCGAAATTGCGACAAGATATCTTTCAGCTGTGATGCCTGGTTTTCAAGGCGGATACTTATATCACTATTGCTTTTAGAGCTCTCCGCAGTTTCCATTGCAGCACTGCCGATTCTCTCAAGATTATCCCGTGTTAAAGAAGTGACATGCGCCTGCTCTTCTGTAGCCGTGGCAATAAGCAAATTCAGTTGGTTTATCTGATCAACTTCTTCAGATACCCTGGAGATCAATTGCTGAACCTGCTCGGACAACTTAACATTATCAGCAGCCAGCTCTTGCCCTCCCTCCATGACAGTCACCGCTTGATTAGCCTTACTCTGTAGAGCATCAAGTAAGCCTTTAATCTCTTCGGTAGCCTGTTGAGTACTGTGGGAAAGCGCGCGTACCTCATCAGCAACAACCGCAAAGCCGCGACCATGATCCCCCGCTCTGGCAGCCTCAATTGCAGCGTTCAGTGCCAGCAGATTGGTCTGCTCAGCAATACCCTGAATGACAGAAATGATACTGCCAACTTTATTACTTTCCTCTGCCAGGTTAGCGATAACTTTGGTTGCAGCCTCAATTTCCAATGATAAGCCTTCTGTTGCCAGACGGTTCTGTTCAACCTTCTCCCGCCCCTGGCAAGCACTTAATTTCACCCCTTCACTGCACTTGGCTGCTTCGCTAGCATTAGACGCAATATCATTAACCGTTGTGTTAATTTCACACATTGCAGTCACGGCTTGCTCACACTCTGCATTTTGCGTTTCCACCGCAACCTGTGTAGAAGTCGAATTAGATTTAAGAGTTTCAGAAGTACAAACAAGGCTCTGAGCATTTTCAGAAACCAAAGATACCGCTTCAGAAGTTTTAGAAACAAACTTATTGAAGTTACCTGCCAGTTCGGCAATCTCATCGTTACCTTTCACTGGCAAACGTACCCTAAGGTCACCTTCCCCTGAGGCAATATCAGCCATCTGGGCACTGGCATTTTTAACTGGTGTAATCACCATCCGGTAACTTAACCAGATGGCCAGTAAGGTTAGAAGCACCCCAATTGGTAAACTTGATGCCATTGTTTTGTTCAGGAAGTTGGCATTATCAACTGTCACGCTGGTCTCTTCCTGAACCTGAGATGCAATCAAACCCGACAAAGACATAGTATGTTTTTCTAACGCATGAGACAGCTCAATCAGTTGATCACGGGTTGCAATAAACTCTCTTTGCAGCTTTTGAATGTTTTTTGTGCCCTGGATATGTTGCTGCAGAATGGCTTTGGACGCTTCAGAGTAGTTTTTATCTTTCCAGACGCCGCTGTTTATTGTGCCCTGTATAGCTAATTGAGAGCCAATGATCTCGCTCATGTTACCCGACAGATCTTCCAGAACTTGGAGAACATTCTCTGTTTCATTATGAGGATGAGAAGACTGAAGTTGTTTCTGCAAAGCCACTACCGAGTCACCTAAAGCGACCTGAGAGCTGTAAATTGCAATTACAAACTCCCATTTATCTTCCACATCACCACTCCATGAGTTGACCTGGTCACGCTGGAATGCATCCTCCAGACTAGAAACCTGATAATTCGCGTAAAAACCCAGCCGTTTCATCAACTTGTTAAAGGCAACCACATTCTCATTAGTTTCTTTAATCGCCTGAATATAGCTTCCATGCTGTTTAACAACTTGCTCTTTAAGGTTTTTTAGCTGGTTCATCATCGCATTCAAAGCCAGACTTTCAGCTGCATAATCACTTTGCTTAAGATGTTCCAGGGAAGCAAAAGAACTACTAAGATGCAGGTCCATTTTATCCAGAACCAGCTTAGGGATTGGCTCCGCATATAGCAGACTGTTCTGCAATAGGTTAGTACTTTGATTAACGTTTAAACTCAATAACGAGGAATTTTCAGAGCTTTGCCAGGCATCTCCAGCAATATGCTCTAGGGAGGTTCGTATCTTATTCACACCGCTCAGGGAGTAGAGACTGCTGAGTATCAACACTATCAATGTGAGGAGAAAGCACCCTCCCATCTTAAGCCCAATGGTAATTTTCATCTTCGCTCTCAATAATTTTTTATAATTGTGATTTTTTTGAGAGCAAAACCAATGCCAATACCAATACTAAAGTATTAATACCCAAGAACTGCGCGCCATAGAGGGACAACTCTGTTCAACAATTTGTAAATCAGAGGTGATTATTTGTGTGGGATCTCGCCAACGATAGTGCAAGAAATGGGTGGGTTTCTACATCTTTTTAGATCTTAGTTAGACTGGAACCAGCACTGACAACTGCATAACGATTAGAACGTTAGATAATAATTTTATGGCTTAATAGGGCTAACAGATAGCTAACCCATATCTATTCAACTGTTTTTCTTCTTAGCTAACTTCTGTTCTTTCTTACGCAGTGCTGCATCCAGATCATCAGCATATGCAACAACGCCATCCTGATGTTCTATCGGACAGATCACCACAGCAAAGCCATCCTCTTCAAGACCTGGAGTCCAGTGGCTGTACCACTTCTTAAGCGAAATAGCTTCAGCTTTACACTCACCCCACTCTTCAGTTGCCCAGGCCTCAGCCAGCTCCTGGCTCGGCCAGACCGGCACACAGTCTTCATCATCTGTATTAAGCATTACACTTCCGTAATGGTCGGTCAGAATCCAGATCTGCTGCTGTTTTACAGCCTCAGTAACAAAATGGAAGTAAAGCTGTTCGTTATCCATTTTAAGGATAGATTCCAGGTCAGATGAGTCAGACATAACAATTCCAGGTAGGTGAAAACGCGAGGATAAATCAAAATGGCAAAAATTGCCCCATTAATACTCAAGAAATATCTGGGGTTATACGTATCAATACAAATTAATCAGCATATCCCGAAATATGCATAAACTCGGGTATCTTCAGCTGCTTATAGGGCCAATGGGTGATACTATTCGCACCTGCACAAGAAGCCAGATAGCTAAAACTCCCTCAAGGGTTAAATCTTTTAACGGTTCCAGTGCTTTTATTGGGCAATCATGCTTTAAGTTAACACTGAAAGTAATAAATATAGCCCTGAACAGGAATCTAAAGATTCGCTCTTAATTGATACTCCTTTGCTTTGTAATAATAAGGCAAAAAGTATCTATGTCACGACGACACCTCTTAGAAACGATTGTCCCCGTGCACTCCGTACTTATTACGGCCCGAGCCTAAATCACTCAATTCCTCACACACTTATCGAGAAAAATTAATGAATTTTGCTGATCTGGGATTATCAAAACCCATTCTTAAAGCCATTGAAGAAAAAGGGTACAGCACTCCGTCCCCAATTCAGGAACGGGCCATCCCACCCATTATTCAGGGTGAAGATCTGATGGCAGCAGCCCAGACAGGTACAGGCAAAACCGCTGGTTTTACATTACCGTTATTGCACCGCCTTGCTAAAGGTAAGAATGCAAAATCAGGTCAGATAAGAGCGCTAATTCTCACTCCTACACGAGAACTGGCGGCACAGGTTGGCGAAAGTGTTAACGACTATTCAAAGCACCTTCCGTTGCGCTCTGCGGTGGTCTTTGGGGGTGTAAAAATCAACCCTCAGATCAGAAACCTTCGCGGCGGTGTAGATATTCTGGTAGCGACACCCGGACGATTATTAGATCTATATAATCAAGGTGTTGTTAAGTTTTCAGAACTCGAAGTACTGGTGCTTGATGAAGCAGATCGCATGTTGGATATGGGTTTCATTCACGACATCAAAAAAATTCTTGCTCTGTTACCCAAGCTACGTCAAAACCTGCTCTTTTCTGCAACCTTCTCAACACAGATAAGAAAACTGGCTCAGGGACTAGTTAATAACCCGGTAGAAATATCTGTTACACCGGTTAACTCAACTGCAACTACTGTAAAACAATGGATCTGTCCGGTTGATAAGAAACAGAAATCACCGTTGCTGATTGAGTTAATCCAGAAAAATGACTGGCACCAAGTTCTGGTTTTTTCCCGTACTAAACACGGAGCTAACCGACTTGCTCGTCAATTAGAGTCGGCCAAAATTTCTGCCGCAGCTATCCATGGAAACAAGAGCCAAGGAGCTAGAACCCGAGCCTTGGCTGATTTTAAAAGTGGCAGTGTCAGAGTTTTAGTGGCGACAGATATTGCGGCTAGAGGGCTGGATATTGACCAGCTTCCACAGGTGGTTAACTTCGACCTACCCAATGTTGCTGAGGACTATGTCCATCGCATTGGACGTACAGGCCGTGCAGGCGCAACTGGTCAGGCTGTATCACTTGTCTGTGCAGATGAATTTGATCAGCTAGCCTCCATTGAACGGTTAACCAACAAACTACTTGATCGTGAAATTGTAGAAGGCTTTGAGCCTGTACACGCACTACCTGAATCCAATTTAAGCAGTAAGCCTCAACGCAAGAAAAAACCGACAAGTAAAAAGCCCGGCAGTAGACCTGACACTAGAAAAGGCAAAACAGCAAAAGGCCATCGCGACGGTCAGCGTTCGGGCGAAAATGCTCGGGGCCATAAACCACAAGGTAAGAACAAGTCTCACCGTTCAGATAGTTCCTCTTCCGGTAACACAGGTGCAGGCAATACAACTGAACAGAATCGTTCACCGAAGCCTAAAAGAGCAAAACCGCAAAAACGACAAACTGATTCAGGCTCGCCAGCTTCAACTGAGGGGCGTACTCAGAAACAGACTAGAAAGGTGAATACCGGCGGTTCAAAGCGTTCAGGTAATACGAATCCTGGAGCTAACAGTCAAAAACCAGCAAGGCGTATTAGAAAAAGACCTACTACATCAAATAAGTAAAAGGGTTCGGCACAATTCACTATAGAGCATAGCTAATCTTTGAATGAAGCTATGCTCCGCCTTGCAACGGTTAACAGCTTTTATTGGATATTATCTGCCTGCAAGAAATATTGGCTGATCCAATGATAGAAGGTTTCGTTCTTAAACTCTGCGAAGAGTAATTCCTCAAAATCCCCACCAGGATCTTCATCCATCAATGTGAATTGGTAGCGGATAATATCCGGCTGCTGATCATGAAGAATGATGATGATCCTTTTACGTGTTCGTAAGCAATCTACAGTCATTACATCTGCAGGTATCCCGCTGGTGCGCATATTCTGGCTTACGCCAATTAAGGGATCGATATCGTCAAAATCACGCTGGATAGCTTTGTGTACTTCTTCAGCAATATCACAAAGCTGCTCAAGTGGTTTGGATGGCAAGAGTGCTTCCTTTTTAAAGGGATATGTTAAGGGATAGTAGACTAGGGAACCTGCAAATAAATCCCATGCTTTCTCAGTGGGCTATAGAACGGCCAGATGCGCGAAAGTCAGTGCAGTGAAATGTCGAGACCTTTTCAAACTGACTGACAAAGCAGATGACCGTTATAAAGCCCACCCTACGGGGCTAACAGAGCAATCGAATTGCTTTGTTAATAATTTTCGGAAGGCAACCAGCATTCCTGTAATTATTGCCGCGCACTTCAATTGCTCTGTTAGCCTGATTCGTATGGGACTTGTTCGCAGGTTCCCTAATTAGTTCGAAATCTATTTCTATACTTGTTACGTAGAAGCAGATAGGAATAACCGGGGGAAAATTATGTACCGTCTAATTTACAAAAGCCAACCCCGCTCCCCTCTGCAATGGGAAGATATAAGAAAAATATTGCACCAGAGCGAAGCAAATAATGAGCAACAGGGTATCACCGGCGTACTCCTCGCCACCGAGAACTGCTTCCTTCAAGTGATTGAAGGAAGATATGAAGCGGTAAACCAGCTATTTATCAAACTGGTTACCGATCCAAGGCATTACAATATCCAGTTAATATCGTTTGATCTTATCGACAGTAGGCTCTTTGGTGGATGGGGAATGAAAGGTCTGGGGTTATTCGACTTCAATACCGAAGAAGTTGAGATGCTGAAACATAAATATGGTGAGGAGGAAGGCAATATTCACTTCCCCCTAGACAGCTGGAAAACACTTGCCCTGATCCAAGACCTGAAGATGCTTAGGGAGCTCCCTGAGTGGCGACGTTGATTTTACTTTTCTAGGCAAACCTCCCAAATACCTGAAAGCCCCCTTGAGAAAAACTAAATAAATACGTAGCAATAATCAGCAATTGAAGTGCGATTAACCACTGATAGATGTGTTGTATTTGATTTCTTTAAGCAATACCCTTACAGAATGAATGCTTATCTATTAGGGCAATATCAATGCACATGGTTGTTTATACAAGCAAGGCTATAGAAGGCACCGAAGGATGCCTTGATGAGATCATTAATGTTGCGACAAAAAACAATAAGCTAAAAGATATAACTGGCGCACTATTCTTTGACAATGATACCTTTCTGCAGGTGCTAGAGGGCGAGAAAGCTGACTTGGAAGAGTTGTTGGATCAAATAGCCCTTGATACCAGACACAAGGATATAAACATTCTCATCGATGAAGCTGTACCTCAACGAACTCTAAAGGGCTGGTCCATGAAAAAGATCCCTCTAGTTGAGTCTTCCTCCTTTCATGAGCTTAACTTGGAGCTCTTTAGAGATGCCTTGCAAAATCTTGTGAAACCCAAAGCTGATGTATTTATTAGTTCCTTAGAGCAGATTTTCTCTTCAGAGAATGTAGATAAGATTCTGCTAGAAACTATGATAGCTGAACCTATATAGGCATCTTTTAAGAACACTGCTTTCCACTTAACCAGCCCTTGAAAGGCTTACTTTTTTAGAACAAGCTCAACAACCCGAATAGACTGACCAGACAAATTTCGCATCAAATTTCCCGCCATCAGGGAAAACTGATCCCCCAAAACCATGGCAGGAGATACTACTGGGGAAAGGTTTTTTACTGTCTGTTCTTTTGAAGCCTGCCGTTTACGCCATTCAAGCGCTTCTGTCGACCAATCTGAAAAACCTTCAAGCTCAAAACCTGCATCTACAATCAACGCTTTAAGTTCTGTTTCCTGCATCAGGTGAGAACCAGACTCTTTCTCAGCCCAAGGCACTGGAAACTTCATTTCTGCAACGTTTTCTCCTTCTAATACCTCATGCAGAATAAGTTTACCCTTTGGCTGTAAAACTCTCAGGCATTCATTAAGAACCTGTGTCGGATTAGGCATATTAAGCAAACTGTGTTGAAGAATGATCGAATCAAAGCAGTTTTCAGAAAATGGTAACAGGTGCGCATCTCCTGTAATCACGGTTGTTGGGGCCTTAGTGATGGAAAGTCCAGCCAACACACAGTTGAGTTTGTTTAATCCATGAGAGATATCCAGACCGATTATCTGTAGGTTGTTCTGTTGTTGCGCCAGACGCATCAGACCACCCAGCCCGGAACCGATCTCAAGAACGAGCTCTCCATCCGTAAGATGTTTAAGTAATTTCTGACTAGCTTTGATGCCGCCAATATGGAGCTGATCAATGGGAGCCAATTGATATTGATCGGCCCCATTGGGGTAGGCTTGTTGCACCCGGCTGATAATATTATCTGCCTGCAGATTCTGTTCGTAATGGTTTCCAGATGACATCTGTCAGATCAGTTCCAATCCACATCGGTGGTGAACATATAACCCGCACCGTAGACTGTCTTAATCAGCTCTGGATGCTGAGGGTCTGACTCAATTTTCTTACGTAGACGGGACATACGAACATCTATACTGCGGTCATAAGGGACACAGTTTTCCCCTAGCAACTGATCACGAGACAGGATCTGAAATGGATGTTTCAGCAGTGCCAGCAACATATCCCCTTCTGCCCGGCTTAAGGTCTCTTCACCCTGTTCAGCATGCTGCAGACTAAGGGATTCAGGTCTGAACACCCAGTTAGCAAACCTCGCTTGTCGATATTGGGTCACTGTTTCCTGTTTCTTTTTACGCAAGCGGCGAAGCAGACTCTGCACACGCGCCACCAACTCACGAGGCTCGAAAGGCTTCGTAATATAATCATCAGCGCCAAACTCCAGGCCCAGAACCCGGTCAGTTAATCCATCACGTCCAGAGACAATAATCACACCTAGCTCTTGTGATTCCATCTGTTTAACCAGCTCCATGCCGTCCATATCCGGCAAGTTAAGGTCAACAATACATACATCTGGAGCCTGCTTATTCAGTTCAGCCAAGGCCTGCTCACCTGAGGCGCAGTAAACCACTTCGTAGCGAAAGCTGGTCAGTGCAGAACAGATCAGTTCACCAAGGTCTTTTTCATCTTCAATAACATAGATCAGAGGCTTTTCCGCTTCAGTCATCTTTCATATCCTCTGGTGTTTTGATGCTTATGGAAGGTAAAACCCGTAACAACTCTTCCGGATCGAAGGGTTTATGTAGCAAGGTCAGTTCAAAATCGGTGTGTGGGTTGTTTTCGGTATAGCCTGTCATTAGCACTACAAACGCTTTCGGGTGACAAACCTTAACCGCTTCAGCAACCGCATAACCATCACTCTCACCCGGCATAACCACGTCGCTGACAACCCCAGCCAGACTATCCAAGCCAGTCAGTATATTCAGTGCTTCATCACCACTGCCCGCTTCAATGACCGAATAACCCGTTTCGGTAAGCTGCTTACGCACCAGTTGGCGTAGATCCTGATTATCTTCCACCAGCAGAATAAGACAAGATTCAGGGATCTCTGCTGAAGCGTTCTGCGTTACTGGTGCCTCAGCGTATGCATTGATCTGCTCTTCTGTAGCAGCCGGCAGAAGTAGATCCACTCTAGCCCCCTGCTTACCATCAGCACGATTCTGAATGCGCAGATAACCTTTTGATTGTTTAACAAACCCATACACCATACTCAGGCCCAAACCAGAACCAGCACCAGTAGATTTGGTAGTAAAGAATGGTTCACAGGCTTTCTCTAAAGCCTCATCAGAGAAACCTTCTCCATTATCCAGCACACTTATCATCACGTACTCACCCGGTTTGATCTCATCATCAAAACCTCCGCAGGCAACTTCAGGAGAACTACAACGCGTACCAGAAACCTGCAAACAGAGTTCTCCTCCATTCTTCATGGCATCTGCAGAGTTAAGGGCTAAATTCACTAACGCATCTTCCATCTGCGCTGCATCGACATAAACATCTGGAGCATTCGAATGTATCTGGGTGCGTAGCTGGATACTTTCCGGAAGTGGGGCTACTAACAGATCTACCAGTTCATTAACCAGTGTTTCTGGTTTTATCCGTGCTGGTGACAGAGACTGTCTACGTGAGAATGCCAGTAGGCGTTTGGTCATATCAGCGCCACGACGGGTAGCTCGGATTGCAGGTGCTAGATTCGCCTGCTGCTCTTCCGGAATTGAAGGCGAATTCTGTAACTGCAGTAGGTTGCCGAGGATAATTGTTAGCAAATTGTTAAAGTCATGGGCCAGCCCGCCAGACATCTGACCTACCGCTTTCATCTTACTCGCTTCCGCCATTCGGCGTTCTGATTCACGCTCATGGGTGATATCAATGGACAGAGTGAGGAAACCTTCAATCTCATCTTGATCATTCAGGAACGGCATCATAGTACGGCGGGTAATAATCTCCTTACCTTTATGCTGAAGCCTATACTCATAAATCGGATGTTCTCCCCGCCAGGCCTCATCAATATGTGGACAGAGCATCTGATACATCTCATCACCCACCACTTCTTGTAGATGTTTGCCCTGAATCTCATCTTTAGACTGGTTAAAAACCTCTCGGTACTGCTGGTTAGCAAAGACAAAACGCATCTGATTATCCAGATAAGCGATCTGGGCAGGCAGCGCATCCAGAATCATACGTTGCCTGCTCTCATGAGCACGCAGTTCAGATTGGGTCAGCTTCAGAGAATCAACCGCTTCCAACAGCTGGCAGTTAGATTCAGAGAGCTCTTTGGTACGGGATTTAACACGGCTGTTTAGCGTATCGATATTGTCACGTAATCGATCAACCATATAGTCAAAGGATTCCGCCAGCAGGCCCAGTTCATCATCGCGGTTAATCCCGGTTTTTGCTGCCAGATTACCGCGGCTAATCTTATACGCAGTCAAAGAGAGCTTCTTAATTGGAGAAGTCAGCCACTCCGCAAAGAGGAAGGCAGCAACAACTGCGGCGAGCAACCCGAAAAAACCCATCGCCATTATGCGCTGACTTAGCTGAACTGAACTAGCTTTTAGGTCATCCAGATAAACTGAGGAGCTGATATACCAGTCAAAACCAGACAAGTGACGAACTAAGGATAACTTTTCGTAAACATAGTTGCCGGGATCATTGGGTTTATCCCACTTGTAGTAGAGCTCTTCACCCGTATCCGCCACCTCCATCAGATCCAGATAGATCGGATTTTGAGTTACCGGGTTAAGCTGCTGTTTAAAGTTGATCCCATGGATATTTGGATTGGGATGAAATAGCATATTCCCTTCAGAATCAAACACATAAAGATAGCCATTACTAGCAATCTTTATATTCTTCAGGGCTTTATTAATCTCTAAAATAGCCTGCTGCTTCTGGGCTTTAACCTCTTCTTGAATATCCTCGATATAAACCCCTGCCCCCATAATGAATCCCCATTCGGGGAAATCCCGGACATAGGAATACTTATCAATCACTTCAGGGCTGCTAAGGCGGTTCCATTTGTACTGGTAAAAACCATGCCCATCCTTGCGTACAGATTGCAGAATTTTAGGAATAATCAATGTGCCTTCCGGGTCCGTGAAGGCAGACATATCTCGTTGATGGAATTGTTCAGCGGGGTGTGAAAGCAGTCTTGCATCGTAATCAGCAATCCACAGGTAATCATTATTACCGAACTCAAATTTTCGCAGGTCGGAATGTATCTTCTGCCATATCTCTGAATCGGGTTTACCCTGCTCTCTTCCCTCTCGCAGGGTCACTTCAACATAGTTCTCAGCCAGATCCAGTACGGAATCAAGACGCTGCTCATGAGAGTGCAACGTTTTATCGACGTAGGTTTCAGTACTGGAATACATCCGGTTTGCCAGATCATAGACAATATTCAGCACCTGGCGGTTGGTATGCAGCTCCAGACCAAATACGTTCTCTTTAATAAGAGGAACAGTAAACCAGTAGATAGATCCGAAGATACTGCCAATCAGAACCAGCAGCATAAGGAATAAACGGATAGTTATGGGAGAACGGCGATACATCTAATTCGTTTTTATAATTTTTATAGCTAATCCTCCAAATGTATCACAAAGCTAACAGACTCAGGCGCTTTGTTACATTTCGTTAGATTTCGAAAGCTTAGGTTAGATTTGCAAAACAGTTAAGCAAAAGTTGCCACCTATTGTTGTGCTCATAAAAACAACAACCGGAGTCGCACGCATTATCTAGTTAGTAGCTGGCTGCGGGCACTTTGGACTGAAAAGAGTAGCAACAAGATGACCCAGCCAACGCAGGATTTCATTCTTGAAACCCGGAATCTGACCAAAGCCTTTAAAGGTTTTACCGCTGTTGATGATGTAAACCTCAACATAAGCCGGGGCCATATCCACGCCCTGATCGGTCCAAACGGCGCAGGTAAAACCACAGTATTTAACCTGCTGACTAAATTTCTCCAGCCGACTTCAGGCAGCATTCTGTTTAACGGTGAAGATATCACCAAAATGGAACCTGCAGCGATTGCCCGTAAAGGTGTAATTCGCTCCTTCCAGATCTCCGCTGTGTTTCCACACCTTACGGTACTGGAAAACGTACGTATTGCTCTACAGCGCAAAGAAGGTAATAGCTTCCACTTCTGGAAATCCGAGAAGGTTCTGAACCGCCTCAATCAGAGAGCTATTGAGCTACTCGATGCTGTAGGCCTGGAAAGCTTTGCCCATACGACAACCGTTGACCTTTCTTACGGCCGCAAACGTGCTCTTGAGATCGCCACAACTCTGGCGGTTGAGCCGGAGCTGATGCTGCTGGATGAGCCAACTCAAGGCATGGGCCACGAAGATGTGGGCCTGGTAGCGGATCTGATCAAGAAAGTTTCTAAAGACCGCACCATTCTGATGGTCGAGCACAACCTGCATGTGGTTTCCAAACTCGCTGACCGCATCACTGTTCTGCAGCGTGGCGCCCTACTAACTGAAGGTGACTACGCCACTGTTTCCGCTGATCCGCGTGTACGTGAAGCCTATATGGGTACTGCTGCAGATGAAGTTGAGCAGGAACAAGCCTCAGTGGAAACAACACAGCAGGAAAAAGCAGCGGAGATGGCATCATGAATCAGCAGGTAAAGATTAACGCTCAGCAAGAAGCTCAACACGGCAACCACCGTGAGAAAATCCGTATCAACAATCTGCATGCGTTTTACGGTGAATCCCACATCCTGCACGGCATCGATATGACCGTAAACCAGGGTGAGCTGGTAACACTGCTGGGACGTAACGGTTCAGGCCGTTCCACCACTCTAAGAGCAATCATGAATATGGTTGGTGAACGTAGTGGGCAGATCGTTATTAACGGACATGAAACCATCGATACACCAGCGCACAAGATCGCCCACCTGGGACTGGGCTTCTGCCCGGAAGAGCGCGGCATCTTCGCCAGTCTGAATGTTGAAGAGAATCTCATGCTTCCACCTGCGGTACGTTCCGACGGCATGAGCGTGGATGAGATCTACGAGATGTTCCCGAATCTTTACGAACGCCGCACCAGCCAGGGTACACGTCTCTCTGGTGGTGAACAGCAGATGTTGGCTCTGGCCCGTATTCTGCGCACCGGCGCCAATATCCTTCTACTGGATGAGATTACTGAGGGCCTTGCCCCCGTCATCGTGCAGAAACTGGGTGAGGTCCTTGGTCAGCTCAAAGAGCGTGGCCTGACAATCTTACTGGTAGAACAGAACTTCCGCTTCGCAGCACCTATTGCCGACCGCCACTACGTGATGGAACACGGCCATATAGTGGAAGAGGTGCATGCCCACGAACTGGAAGCGAAAACCGAATTGCTCAATACCTATCTTGGCGTGTAATCGCCATCCATTTCTATAAGAAAAATCCAACCGGAGTCAGAAAATGAAAAAAATAAACAAGTCTGTTATGTCCGCTGTGGTTTCAGGTGCGCTTGCTGCATCTATGGCAACAGGTGCAATGGCTGCAACCGACGGCCAAGTAAAACTCGGCATTTTGGCTGATATGGGTGGCACATACGCTGATATCTGTGGCCCTGGCTGTGTAACAGCGGCGCAGATGGCTGTAGAAGATTTTGGCGGTGAAGTACTAGGTAAAAAAATCGAAATCGTTTCTGCTGACTCTCAGCTAAAACCTGATATCGCTTCTTCTATCGCGCGTAAGTGGGTTGAAGACGAAGGTGTAGATACCATTGGTGGTCTGGTTTCCTCTGCCGTTTCCGGTGCAGTATCTAAAGTTAACGCAGACAACAAAAAGATCACACTGATCTCCGGTTCTGCTTCCAACACATTCACAACCAAAACCTGCAACCCTTACAACGTACACTGGACATACAACGTTGTAGCACTGGCAAACGGTACCGTTAAACCGATGGTACAGGCAGGTAAGAAAAAATGGTTCTTCATCACAGCGGACTACAGCTTCGGCCACGCGCTGGAAGGCGTAGCTTCTAAAGTAATCAAAGCAAACGGTGGTGAAGTAGCAGGTCACGTACGTGCACCTCTTGGCACTACAGATTTCTCCTCTTACATTCTTCAGGCACAGGCTTCAGGTGCTGACGTAGTTGCTCTGGCTAACGCAGGTAACGACACAGTAAACGCACTGAAAGCAGCAACTGAGTTCGGTCTGACTGAGCAGATGGACGTTGCAGGTCTACTGGTATTCACGCAGAACGCTCAGGCGATGGATCCATCCGTAGCTGCGGGCATGCGCTTAACTACAGGTTTCTACTGGGATCTGGATGACAAAGCACGCGATTGGGGCAAACGTTTTGAACAGCGCCATGGCCGTATCCCGAGCATGATCCACGCAGGTGTTTACTCTTCCACTATGCACTACCTGAATGCGGTTAAAGCTACAGGTACTGACGACTCTGACGTTGTAATCAAGAAGATGAAACAGACTAAGCCTGAAGACTTCTTCTCACGCAACGCTGAACTACGTCCAGATGGCCGTATGGTTCACGACATGCTGTACGTAGAGATCAAGAAAGCTGCTGAGCGTAAGAGCGATGGTGATATCTACAAGGTAATCGAAGTAATCCCTGCTGCGGATGCATATAACCCAATGCAGCCGCAGTGCAACTTTTCTTAAGTTGAGTGATTACTCATAAGTGATAAGCCTTTCGTACCTCAACTGTAACAGGTGCGATTCAGGGGTGTAGCAGATTGTTGCTACACCCCACCTCTTAGCCCTTTTACTTCATGGCTTAAAAGTAGAGACCTGATATGGCTACAATTTTCGACATCAATCTGTTTGCCCTTTTCGGCCAATTACTGGTCGGGCTGATTAACGGCTCCTTTTATGCCTTGCTCAGTCTTGGGCTAGCGATCATTTTTGGTCTGCTGAAAATCATCAACTTCGCCCAGGGGGCGATGTATATGCTGGGTGCATTTATTGCGCTGCTAGCACTCAAATTTCTCGGTGTAAATTACTGGTTTGCACTGATTCTGGTACCACTGGCAGTAGGTTTAGTCGGGGTACTGATGGAAAGATTCCTGATCCGCCCTATCGCTAACGAAGACCACCTGTACAGCTTGTTGCTGACATTTGGTCTGGCGTTGATTATTCAGGGCGCATTTACCCACGCTTTCGGCTCCTCCGGTCTATCTTATGCTGTTCCGGAAGAACTGAAAGGCGGCACCCGTCTGCCATTCATGTATCTGCCGAACTACCGTGCCTGGATCATCATTGTTTCGATTCTGGTCTGCGCTGGTACCTGGTGGATGATCGAAAAAACAAAACTGGGGGCTTATCTGCGTGCAGGTACCGAAAACCCTCAGCTGATGCAGGCATTTGGTATCAACGTACCTTTGATTGTGACCCTGACCTTCGGTTTTGGTGTGGCACTGGCAGGCTTCGCAGGTGTAATGGCTGCCCCGGTTTACTCAGTATCTCCAGATATGGGCTCCAATATTCTGATTGTAGTATTTGCCATCGTTGTAATCGGCGGCATGGGCTCCATTGGTGGAGCTATCCTGACCGGTCTCGGTATGGGCATTATCGAAGGCCTTACCAAGTACTTCTATCCTGAAGCCTCCAATACCGTAATCTTCCTGGTGATGGTTATCGTTCTGCTTCTGAAACCTGCTGGCCTGTTCGGAAAGGAGGCATAAGCGATGAATAATACAAAACTAAATCTTGTTCTGTTGGCGATTGCGCTGGTTGCACCAACGGTACTCTATCCGGTATTCCTGGCTAAGGTTCTTTGCTTCGCGCTGTTTGCCTGCGCCTTTAACCTTCTTCTGGGTTTTACTGGCCTACTTTCTTTCGGTCACGCTGCGTTTTTAGGAACAGGCGGTTATGTGACTGGCTACCTAATGATCAATACCGGTATCACACCTGAAATTGCGATCATCCTCGGTATGGTGGCTGGTGCAATTCTTGGTGCTATCTTCGGCAAGCTGGCAGTTAAACGTGAAGGTATCTACTTTGCGATGGTAACCCTAGCCCTGGCTCAGTTGGTGTTCTTCTTCTACCTGCAAGCACCATTCACCAACGGTGAAGATGGTATGCAAGGCGTACCACGCGGAGCACTGTTTGGCCTGATCGATCTGTCCGACAACATGGTGATGTACTACTTCGTACTGGCTATTTTTGTTGCAGGCTACTGGTTGATCAACCGTACCGTGCACTCCCCGTTCGGTCAGATTCTGAAAGCTATTCGTGAAAACGAAGACCGTGCTACTTCTCTGGGTTACGACGTAAACCGCTACAAGTTCACCGCATTTGTGATCTCTGCAGCACTGGCTTCACTGGCGGGCTCTACCAAAGCGCTGGTATTCAACCTGGCATCACTGACTGATGTGCACTGGCACATGTCTGGTGAAGTAATTCTGATGACTCTGGTTGGCGGCGTAGGCACGATCTTCGGTCCAGTTCTGGGAGCAGGCTTCATTGTCTCTATGCAGAACTACCTGTCTGGCGGCGAGATGGGCAACTACATCCACATCATCATGGGCGTTGTATTTGTTATCTGTGTACTGAGTTTCCGCAGCGGCATTGTGGGTCAGTTCGCTAAGTTTAAACGCGATAATTTTTAATCTCTGTGAATAGAACACCGAGTAAATACGAGGGAAGCAAAGTGAATACTTTCGTAAAAAATGAGAATAACAAATCAGCCTTCGAAACAAATCTGGATCAGAACCAGGCTAACTATGCAGCGCTGTCGCCAATGACATTCCTGCAGCGTGCGGCCAGTGTTTATCCAAACCGAACAGCAACGGTACATGGTGAGATCCGTCGTAACTGGGCTGAAACATATCAGCGCTGCGTCAAGATGGCCAGTGCACTGAACAAGCGCGGTGTGAATCCGGGCGATGCCGTTTCGATTCTGGCTCCTAACCTGCCAGAACATTTTGAAGCCCACTTCGCGGTACCTATGTGTGGTGCGGTACTGAACTCGATCAACATCCGTCTGGATGCTGAAGCGGTCGCATTCATCCTGCAACACGCAGAAAGTAAAGTACTGATCACTGATAAAGAGTTCAGTGGTGTCGTTAAAGCAGCACTGGAACTAGTTGAAGACAAACCGCTGGTCGTTGATATCGACGACCCAAGCTGGAATGAAGGTGAGCTGATCGGTGAACTTGATTACGAAGCTCTGCTCAATGAAGGGGATGCAGAGTTTACACCGTATCAGGTTCAAGATGAGTGGAACGCCATCACCCTTAACTACACTTCCGGCACAACAGGTAACCCTAAGGGTGTGGTTTACCACCATCGCGGTGCTTACCTGAACGCGATCAGTAACTCGATCTCCTGGGGTATGGTGCAGCATCCCGTTTATCTATGGACTCTGCCGATGTTCCACTGCAACGGCTGGTGTTTCCCATGGACTGTAGCAGCGATGGCTGGGGTGAATGTCTGCCTACGTCATGTACGTGCTGATGACATCTTTAATTTGATCAAATCAGAAAAAGTGGGTTACTTCTGTGGCGCACCAATCGTACTGAATATGCTGAACTCTGCTGATGACGAACTAAAAGCGGGTATCGAGCACAGCGTAAATGTTATGACGGCAGGTGCAGCGCCACCTGCAGCTGTAATCGCTGGCATGGAATCCCTTGGTTTCAACGTGACTCACGTTTATGGCCTGACCGAAACCTACGGCCCATCAGTTGTTTGCGCATGGCATGACGAGTGGAACGACAAAACACTGGATGAAAAAGCGCGTCTTAAATCCCGTCAGGGCGTACGTGCTCCGATGCTGGATGGCCTGATGGTTGCTGATCCTGAAACTATGGAACCCGTTCCTCAGGATGGTGAAACCATGGGTGAGATCTTTATGCAGGGCAACCTGGTAATGAAGGGTTACCTGAAAAACCCTGACACCACTTCCGAAGCATTCTCCGGCGGCTGGTTCCACTCCGGTGATCTGGCGGTGTGGCATGAAGATGGTTATGTAGAGATCAAAGACCGCTCTAAGGACATCATTATCTCCGGTGGAGAAAACATCTCCTCTATCGAGGTAGAAGATGTGCTCTATCGTCACCCGATGATTCAGGAAGCCGCTGTTGTTGCCAAAAACAACGAGAAATGGGGCGAAACACCTTGCGCATTCGTAGCTCTTAAAGAGAGCGACCGTGAGGTAACCGAGAAAGAGATCATCGCATTCTGCCGTGAGCATATGGCGCACTTCAAAGCACCAAAAGATATTGTGTTTGGTCCACTGCCAAAAACATCCACCGGCAAGATTCAGAAGTTCCTGCTACGCGATCGAGCGAACGGAGCTGACTCTGAGTAAAGAGTTAAAAAGTAAAGAGACAACAGAGGTGGCTGCCGTTGTAAGCAGCTACCTCGTATAACGCTCCTGCTATGACCGGGAGCCTGTGTAGAGGTACCGAGATGAAAATTTTAGTCGCTGTAAAACGCGTAATTGATTACAACGCCAAAGTGCGTGTTAAGCCAGATAACACCGATGTAGATCT